>CAVKNU010000057.1:0-14228 GCA_963657465.1 Lachnospiraceae bacterium | reverse complement strand
GCTGCTTAGGGTGTGCAATCTTGTAGGCGTTCACCTTCTTTGCGATGTCGGCAAAGAGATAGTTGCCAGGCAACTTGAGGAAATGTTCGTTTACTAATGCCATATTATTGTTCTCCTTTTATTATGTTTATTTAAGTTTGCTCTATTTATTCTGGTAATTCAATTTCTCCTTCGAATACGAAAGCGGCAGGCCCCGTCATATATACATGATTGTTGTCCTCTCGATATTCAATGTGGAGTGTTCCTCCGTCCATTACAATGTCGCTATTCCGACTTGTACGATGGGTGAGTGCGGCGGCTGTGGCTGTGGCGCAAGCTCCTGTTCCACATGCCATTGTAATGCCGCTTCCTCTCTCCCAAACTCGTGTTCTAATTATGTCAGTGTCTGTAACTTGTGCGAATTCAATGTTGCAACGTTGAGGAAACGCCTTGTCTCGTTCTAGAATCTTTCCATAGTGGGCTATATCGATGGTGTCAATGTCGTTTACAAAAGTTACGAAGTGTGGATTGCCCATGCATACAAACGTACCCTCAAACTTTCTTCCATCAGCTTCGAGAATATTTGTGCCCACGAATTGGTCTTTGTTTTCAAGTCGAGGTTGAAGCATGTCAACCTCGACTGATTCAACAATCTTTCCACCTTCCTGAATATGTAACTTGAGTATTTTGATGCCTGATAGGGTTTCTAGTCGGATGGAGTCTTTGCGTGTCAAGCCCTTTTCATAAAGATACTTCCCTATGCAACGACTAGCGTTGCCACACATCATCGCTTCCGAACCGTCGGCATTGAATATGCGCATCGAATAGTCTGCTCGTCTGCCATCTTGTGGCTTTCCGATAAGAACCAATCCATCGCTTCCGATGCCAGTATGGTAAGCACTCCATGCAATGGCAGCCTTTTCTGGGTCGGGAATGTTATACAATTGAGTATCTACATAGATGTAATCATTGCCAGCCCCCTGCATCTTAGTGAAATGAATTGTTTCTTTCATGTTGCGTTGTTGTTAAGTTTGACGTTTTGTAAGAGTTGGAAGCAAAAGAATGACTATTTGCTTCTTTATGGGTGCAAAATTACAACAAAATGTTTTAATAGCAAAGAAATGATATGCAAAATATATCTAAATATTTTTCTTTTCTTACAATTTGTTGTTTTTGATGGGAGAAAATATTGCAAATTGTAAGTAAATACAAGTAAAATTCAATAAAATTATTCTCTGTATGTAAAAGTGGTATGACGTAATGTCTTTAAAATGTAAAATTCTGTGGCAATATGTTTGAAATATTTATAAAAATGAAGCGTTTGTTAAGCGATACGCCATTTGTAGGTGTCATAAATGACTCCTCGCCCTCCGAATCCTTCCTTTTGATAAATAAGGCCTTCATTTAGAACTTTTCCTTGTTGTTCATTAGATGTTCCAAAGTCAAAATAATCGAAGTCTTTAAATGTATTGTTTAGAAGTGTATGGAAAAGTAAGTCAAGCGCATGAAGTTGTTTTCCTTCTATGCTAGCAGAGATATATTGGGTATGTACTACTTGGGGAGTTATATATAATAAGGTGCCACCTATCATCTTGTGGTTCTGAAAGGCAGCATATAGTTTGATGTTATTGGGAAATCTTCCCTTTAGAAGCGTCATCTCTTCTACGGTATGAACAGGAGATGAATGATGCTTGAGGGCGAGATTCTCAGTCAGGATTTTCCAAAAGCTAACAAGGTCGTCACTTTCTTTGATAGTGATACCTTGGTTGTTAGCTTTCTTTGCACCACCCTGTCGAATATGACGCCACTTCAAAGGATGATGCAAGTCGATGGTGGAGGAAATGTTCCGGCAGATGATTTGAGCATGACATTCTTTGAAAAGGGCATAAAGATCTTCGTCTGCAGGGAGACGGTGGTATATGTGGGGAACAGGCTTGTATATTACTTCTAGAAAATGATGGGATGATAAGTACTCGTTGACATGGTGAAATATCTCACAAATACTAGCTGTTGTTGCCTTTTCCGATGTAATAAGTCCTCCATAAGTTAAACCTTGGTGAGAGTAAAATGTTGTTTTGTCTTCACACCCCGGTAAGAGGGCATAGAGCTTATTGTTGCGATAAATCATCAAGGAATGGTCATGAAAACGGTTGCGATGATAGTCCATGTAAGAGCGTAAAAATAAAAACGTTCCTTGCTTGGAAACGTTTACGAAAGCATCCCATGCTTCCTTTGCTTCAGGCTCGTATCTCTTGATGGTTATCATGTTTCTTGTAGCTTACATATTTTAGGAAATCTTCGTATTCATAGATATAATCATTTTTGTCGTATCGTTCTGATGCCAGAACTAGGCAAACGGCGCCAGCGGAAAAATCTTCTAAGGTTCGCCAGATACCTTTGTCTATGAGCAAGCCTTGGTCGGAACGATGGAGCAAATATTGCTTTTGTTCTTTACCATTGTCAAGAATTACGGTGAAAGAACCAGTCACGGCGATGAGAATCTCTAGGCATTGTTTGTGGGCATGTCCTCCGCGGCTTTCTCCGCTTGGCACATCATACGTCCAATAGGTCCGCTTAATGTCGAAAGGGAAAGTGTCGGAATGGCTAATGGTTGTTGTATTGCCATCCCGACTTATCGTGTTTAATTCTATGATTTTTCCGATTTCCTCCATGTTCTTATTTCTTCATGTAAGGATCTGTGCCTAGTACTGTTTGGGCAATGCGCTTGGCTTTGTCACGAAGTGCATTGAGGTCTTCGCCCACTTCTCCATAACAAAGTACCACTCCCATACGTCTGCCCACATGTGCTTCAGGCTTGCCAAAGATGCGGATGCGTGTGCGGTCCTCTTTCAGTGCATCCATCATGTTGTAGTTTAATGGTTCTGTGCTTTCTTCAGGAGAGAGGATGACAGCGGAACAGCCACAATGCTCTAGGTGAATGCCTGCGATAGGCAATCCCATGACGGCACGGAAGTGAAGTTCAAACTCACTGAGGTTGGTGGTGTGGGCGAGTGTTACCATACCTGTATCATGTGGCCGAGGACTTAACTCAGAGAATATAACCTCTCCCTGCTTGCTCAAGAAGAACTCTACGCCCCAAAGACCTGCTCCGGTCAAAGCCTTGGTTACCTCGGCGGCGATGTGCTGGGCTTGCTTCAAGGCTTCCTCTGGCAACTGGAATGGTTGCCAGCTCTCACGGTAGTCACCGCCTTTCTGCACATGTCCGATAGGAGGGCAGAATAGGGTAGGACCTTCCTTTTGGGTTATGGTGAGGAGGGTGAACTCGGAATCGAAGTCAATGAATTCCTCGATGATGACTTCCTTTACATCGCCACGACCTTCCTCCATGGCTTCCTTGTAGGCTTCCACGAGTTCGTCGTCGTTGTGAACATAGCTTTGTCCGTGACCGCTCGAACTCATCAATGGTTTTACTACACATGGAAATCCAATTTCATCGGCTGCATTCTTAAACTCCTCGAATGTTTTTGCGTAGAAATACTTGGCTGTGCGAAGACCTAGCTCCTTGGCTGCTAAGTCGCGGATGGCACGGCGATTCATCGTGTAGTTGACGGCGCGAGCAGAAGGGACAATCTGTATGCCTTCTTTCTCGAAGTCGAAGAGACGTTCGGTGCGGATGGCCTCAATCTCTGGTACAATGATGTTGGGGTGGTGTTTCTCAACTACGGCTGTCAAGGCTTCGCCGTCAAGCATAGAGAAAACTTCACGTTCATCGGCAACCTGCATGGCAGGGGCATTGTCGTATTTGTCGCATGCGATGACATACTGCCCTGCACGTTTTGCAGCAATCGTAAATTCCTTGCCCAGTTCGCCTGAGCCCAAAAGCATAATCTTTTTCATTATATCTAGATATTAAATTTCTTTCTGATGAATTCTGCGATAAACTTTTCAGTCTCTTCGAGTCCTAGGAGACTGCTGTTGATGCAGAGGTCGTAGCTCTCGCTGTGCCCCCATTCTTTGCCCGTGTAGTAATTGTAGTAGGAGGCACGTTCGCTTTCATGGCTAGTGATAAACTTGCGAGCAGTGGCACGGTCGATGTCCTTGCGTTTGCAGACCGCCTTGATGCGGTCATCAATGTTGGCGGTGATGAAGATGTTGACCACATTCTTGTAATCACGCAACACATAGTCTGCCGTGCGACCTACGAATACACAGTTGCCTTCATTGGCAGCTTTCTTGATGGCATCGCTCTGAAACTTATACAAGCCTTCTTGCGAGAAGTCATTATGGTAAAAGTTGTTGTCGCTTAGGAAAGGCAGATGGGTATGGAACAATGACTTGAAGAAGCCTTTCTGCTCATCATTCTGTTCAAAAAACTTGGCAGAGAATCCACTTTCCTTTGCTGCAAGATTCAGTAGTTCGCGATCATAGCATTTACAACCGAACTCTTGGGCTAGCTTTTCTGCGATGATATGACCGCCACTGCCTATCTGGCGACCCACGTTTATGATAATCTTTTCCATAATTTACAATTTATAATGTATAATGAATAATTAAGCAAGAGATTCTTCACTCTTCGCTCTTCGTTCTTCACTTTCTCTATGTTGTTTCTTTAGTTTCTTCATGTACCACATCATGATGGCAAAGGCGATGACTGCTGCGGAAAAGTCAGAGATTGGCATGCAATACCATACACCTTCGATATTCCAAATGAGTGGCAGGAATGCCAAGAGTGGCAATAGAATGAGCAATTGTCTTGAGAGTGATAGGAAAATGCTGATTTTTACCTTTCCTATACATTGGAAAAAATTGGTTACTACCATTTGAAATCCAATGATTGGGAAGCAAAGCATCATGATTCTGATGGCTTTGATACCCATCTCTATCAGGGTTTTGTCGGTGGTGAACATACGAGCGCAATAGTAAGGCAAGAACATGGCAATCAACCATCCTGTCACCATGATGACTGTGGCGAAGATGATACTCAGGTTGAACACTCGCATCAGACGGTCGAGTTTCTGAGCACCATAGTTATATCCTGCGATAGGTTGCATTCCCTGATTCACACCCATCACAAACATCACGAACACCATGGCAATGCCATTGGCAATGCCGTAAGCTCCTACAGATAGATCGCCTCCGTAGCGCACCAACTGATTGTTCATGAAGATAACGATGACACAGGCGCATACGTTCATCAAGAAAGGTGAAACGCCGATGGCAAGGATGTGTTCCACAAGTTTTTTTCTCAGACGGTAGATGCCGTGTTTGAAGTGAAGAATTTCATTCTTGTTGCTAAATAACTTAAATTGCCACAGCATGGCCATCAATTGCGAGAGTATGGTGGCAATGGCCGCTCCTCTGATTCCCCATCCGAACCCAATGATAAAAAGGGCATCCAGTATGATATTCATCACCACCGTAAAGATAGTGGCATACATGGCTTGTTTGGGCTTGCTTGCTGCTCTCAGCAGGGCGTTCATGCCAAAATACATGTGGCTCACCACATTACCTAACAGGATGATAACCATGTATTCATGGGCGTATGGCAAGGTTTGGTTGCTTGCGCCGAAAAATCTCAGGATAGGGTCGAGAAAGAGCAAACAGATGATGCTTAGCCCGATACCGATGATGAGGTTCAATGAAAAAGTGTTACCTAGGATGTTTTGTGCTGTCGCATAATCTTTTTGTCCCAACTTCACGCTAATGGCAGTGGAAGCTCCCACGCCAACACCTGCACCGAAAGCGGCTGTGAGGTTCATGAAAGGGAAAGTGATAGCGAGACCTGAGATAGCTAAGGCTCCTACACCTTGGCCTATGAACACACGGTCAACGATGTTGTAGAGCGAAGCTGCGGTCATGGCTATCATGGCAGGCAAGGCGTATTGCACCAAGAGCTTGCCTACAGGCTTTGTTCCTAATTCTAATGTCGCTTGTTTATTTTCCATTCATTAATTCATCTTACTTGCTTGCAAAAGTACAAAAAAATATCGAACCTTTATGATTCTGTCAAGAAAAACTTGAGTAAAATATCTTTTTTCTCAAAAAAAACTTCATTCTTTTGGTGTTTTCAACAGAATGCAGTATTTTTGTAGTTGCAATGAAAAGATTAATACTATTATATTTAGTTTTGGTTACGGCGCTCTGTTGTGAGGCTCGTGTGCAAGCCACTGATATGGTGTCTTTCCCTGGCGGAAAGTGCTTGATGTATCGTGTCTATCTGAAAGATAAGGATTTGGAACATACTCCTTTTTCGCTTTCTCAACCAGAGGCTTTTCTTTCGACTCGCTCCATACATCGCAGACAACGGCAGTCGTTGCCTTTTGACGAAACCGACCTTCCTGTGGCACCTGCTTATATAGATGCCGTGAGAGATGCGGGCATTGAGATTGTGGGAAAAAGCAAGTGGAACAACACACTGCTGATTCGTGTGCGCAAGGAAAAGGAACTTCGCAAATTGGAGGGCTTGACTTTTATAGCTAGTATGAAGAAAGTGTTTGCTTCACCGGATTCTATTAATGTTCGCAAACGTTCTAATTTCCGCAAAGAGCTTAATGCTTGGGAAAACTCAGGTCATTTGTATGGTTCGGCAGAGGCACAGATTCATTCCTTGAATGGTGAACGCCTTCATTCCAATGGTTATAAGGGCAACGGCATGATGATAGCCATCTTTGATGGAGGCTTTATGAATGTGGACAGAATACCCGCCTTGCATGGTATCAAATTGGCAGGTGTCAAGGATTTTGTCGTGCCTTCTTCAGAAAATATATTCAAGGAGATGGAACATGGCACGATGGTTCTTTCTACGATGGCGACCAATACTCCGAATTCCTATATAGGAGTGGCTCCTGAGGCACAATTCCTTTTGGTACGTTGCGAAGATGAGCAAACCGAAAGCTTGGCAGAGGAAGATTATTGGGCGGAAGCTGCTGAGTTTGCAGACAGTGTGGGGGTGGATGTGATCAACTCTTCCTTGGGATATCATGGCTTTGATGATGCTTCTTCCAATCATGTGTATTGGGAACAAGATGGCAAAACTGCTTTGATCTCTCGCACTGCTTCTTTGTGTGCCGATAAAGGTATTGTTTGTGTGAATAGTGCCGGTAATGACGGTATGGGAACTTGGAAGAAAATCAATTTTCCGGCGGATGCCAATGATATACTTACGGTGGGGAGTGTCAACGAACATGGCGTAAATGCTGCCTTTAGTGCTGTTGGGCCAACGGCTGATGGTAGGATAAAACCTGATGTAATGGCGTATGGAAGTCCTACCTCTGTAATTACTGGACGAGGAGCTATCATCAGTGATAATGGTACTTCATTCTCTGCGCCATTGATTGCTGGCATGGTGGCTTGTCTTTGGCAAGCGTTACCGCATAAGACAGCCAAGCAAATTATCAAGTTGGTGAGATTGGCAGGCAATAATCAGTTGCATCCCGATAATGTGTATGGCTATGGGGTGCCTGATTTCTGGAAAGCTTATCAAACAGGAAAGGCGATTAAGTAAGTGAAGAAGTCAATACTTTATTATGGTAAAACGTTTATCCCTTTATGAATTAAACTCTGTGGTGCGCGATGTCATCTTGATGTCGATGCCTGATAGCTATTGGGTGGAGGCTGAGTTGTCGGAGGTGCGTGAAGGGTATGGAGGACATTGCTATATGGAACTTGTGGAGAAAGATGAACGCTCCAACACACCGATAGCTAAGGCCCATGCTGCTTGTTGGCGTAACCGATGGATGTTGATAAGACCTCATTTTGAGCGAATCACGGGACAGGGCCTTCATGCGGGCATGAAAGTTTTGCTGAAAGTGCATGCGCAGTTTCATGAAAACTATGGCTTTTCTTGGATTGTGGACGACATCGACCCTACTTACACCATGGGTGACATGGCTCGCAAGCGTATGGAGATTATCAGGACGCTGAAAGAAGAAGGTGTCTTCGAACTTCAGAAAGAGCTTTTTCTCCCGATGTTTTGCCAGCGGATAGCTGTTATCTCCAGTGCCACAGCAGCAGGCTATGGCGATTTCTGTAATCAATTGGCAGATAACGGATATGGACTTCAATTTCAGACGCAACTTTTTCCTGCCACGATGCAAGGAGAGGGAGTGGAACAAAGTGTGATAGCAGCTCTTGACCGTATCAATGCAGAATGGGAAAGATGGGATTGTGTGGTTATCATTCGAGGAGGAGGTGCCACGAGTGATCTCTCTGGCTTTGATACCTTGGCATTGGCCGAAAATGTGGCAAATTTTCCTTTACCGATTATTACTGGTATAGGACATGAGCGTGACGAAAGTGTACTTGACATGATTTCTTTTCAACGAGTGAAGACACCAACTGCCGCTGCAGCTTTCTTGGTAGAACATCTTATGGATGTTTATGCACAAGTGGAGGATGCGCAAGAGGTTATTATTAATTATGTGAAGCGTCGGTTGCAGGTGGAACGAATGCGGTTGGATAGGCTGTCAAGTACGATTCCTGTGCAATTTTCTTTGGTAAAAAGCAAGCAAAGTGCTCGACTTGACCGTTTAATGAATAGTCTCATTTCTGCGATGCAATCCCGATTAACCGATGTCCAACGTAAACTGGAGATTCTATCGCAAAAGATTCAACCTGTCATAGAACGGAAATTTCTTAATGAAAATCATCATCTACAGATGTTGGAGCAACGCATTAAGTCGCAAGACCCAGAATTGTTATTGAAGCGTGGTTATAGCATCACGCTGAAGGATGGCAAGAGCATAAGAGATGCCACCCAACTCAAAGCTGGCGACATCATCGAAACGAGATTTGCAAAGGGTACAGCTATGTCGGAGGTGAAATCTTAAGTAGCTCTATTATCCACTCAGTAAACATTTAACACTTAACATTTAACATTGAATACAATGGCAAAGAAAGAAATAAAATATGAGGCTGCTGTTCAAGAGCTGGTAGAAATAGTGAATAAGATGGAGAATGACGAACTCGACATCGATCAACTTTCTGACCAATTGAAGCGTGCTAAGTTGTTGGTGAAGCTTTGTAAAGACAAACTCACAAAGACAGACGAGGAAATCAAGAAACTTCTTTCTTCGGATGACACGGAATAAACGGAACCCAAAATACCTTCTTCGGATACCTTACGGATTTTCAATCGTACACTAGAGAAAGTTCGAGGTTTTGATAACAAATAGAGTGAATTGAGAAGAAAAAATAACGTTTTTGCTAAATATTAGGTAAAATAGTTGCAGATTAGTAGAATATTTTGTACTTTTGCAGCTAAATATTAGTAGAACATTAAAAATACGATGTTATGAAAGACTTAGATTGGTCTAATTTATCATTTGGCTATCGCCAAACAGATTACAATGTTCGCTGCTACTATCGCAACGGAAAATGGGGCGAAATAGAAGTTTGCTCTGATGAGTATCTCAAATTGCACATGGCTGCCACTTGTTTGCACTATGGTCAGGAGGCTTTCGAGGGCTTGAAGGCTTATCGTTGCCCTGATGGCAAGGTACGTGTGTTCCGTATGGATGAGAATGCTGCTCGTCTTCAGAACACATGCCGTGGTATCTTGATGCCAGAGGTGCCAACAGAATTGTTCGAGGAAATGGTGAAGAAGGTGGTTCGACTCAACCAAGAGTGGATTCCTACCTATGAGAGTGGGGCTACTCTTTACATTCGTCCTTTGCTCATTGGTACAAGTCCACAGGTGGGTGTACACCCTTCTAAAGAATATTGCTTCTTGATTTTCGTTACCCCAGTGGGTCCTTACTTCAAGGGTGGATTCTCTAGCAACCCTTATGTCATCATTCGTGAATACGACCGTTCAGCTCCTCTTGGAACAGGTATATATAAGGTGGGTGGCAACTATGCCGCTTCTCTCAAAGCCAACTCTATCGCACATGAGAAGGGCTATGCTTGCGAGTTCTATCTTGATGCAAAGGAGAAGAAATACATGGACGAGTGTGGTGCTGCCAACTTCTTCGGTATAAAGAACAATACCTATGTTACTCCTAAGAGTACATCCATTCTTCCATCTATCACCAATAAGAGTCTCATGCAGTTGGCTGAAGATCTCGGTATGAAGGTGGAGCGTCGCCAAATTCCAGAAGAAGAACTTGCTACCTTCGAGGAGGCTGGTGCTTGCGGTACAGCTGCTGTTATCTCTCCAATCAGTTATATTGATGACTTGGAGACTGGCAAACGTTACGACTTTGGTCCAGAACCTGGTCCTATCTCTAAGCATCTCTATGATACACTCCGTGGCATCCAATATGGTACTGTAGAGGATAAGCATGGTTGGACAACAGTTGTTATCGAGTAATCTATCTCGAAACGGTTTATATGGAATAAAACCAATATAAGGCTTTCAAGGAAAAGCCAACCATGGATACAGCCAAGCAATACCTTGCCGCTGGCAACTACTATTGGAATGCTGGTATCTTCGTGTGGAACATCAAAAACATCAGCAAGGCAATCCGTACCTTCCAACCTAACCTTGCTCACATTATGGATGAGATGGCTCCTTCCTTTTATACCGACAAGGAGAAAAAGGTGGTAGGCAAACTTTTCCCAACTTGTGAGAAGATAAGCATAGACTATGCCGTAATGGAGAAATCGAAGAAAATCTATACCTTGCAAGCCGAGTTTGGATGGAGCGACCTGGGTAGTTGGGGCAGCCTCCGAACTTTACTCCCACAAGATGAGAATGGCAATGCTAAGGTAGGCAAGGACATTCGACTCTATGAATGCAAGAACTGTGTGGTTCATGCAGCCGATGAGAGCAAGGTGGTAGTGCAAGGTTTGGATGGTTATATAGTGGCTGAGAAGCATGGACAGTTGCTTGTATGCTCACTGAAGGAGGAACAGAGAATCAAGGAATTTGGAAAATAGAAGATTATGAATAGAAAAACAATTCGGGGGGGCAAATCCAATGGATTTCATCTTTAAGAGGGCTATTAGTGTTATTGGTATTTATCAGCCATCTTGAACTGTCTTTTATTTCTAAAGATTTGCTGTTTGTGATAGGAAGAATCGGTGTTGTAGGTTTCTTTTTAATTTCGGGATATTTAGCCTTGACATCAGTACAGAAGAGATCAACAAAACAGTTTTATTTTAATCGATTTCTACGAATTTATCCTATGTTCTGGATATTGCTTCTTATGACATATTTTTTGTCAGAGAAATATTCATTTATGGATTTCTTTTTTAATATGGCTCTATTTGAGGAATTTGTGAGATACCCAAAGATGATTGGCTCTTCTTGGATGCTCCCAATTATGGTTGTATTTTTTGCTTTTCTTCCTTTTGTTAAACATAGCTATAAGAGGATAGAATTTAGTTGGTGGTTGATTTGTTTCGGCTGTTTTTTGATTGCCATATTCCGATTTATGACAAATAAGCCTTTTCCAACCGCATTGTGTTTGCTAATGTGTGTTGGATTGCTTGGATATATGAACAAACAAGGAGATAGGAAAAAACTTGTTGCTAAGATTCTATTTTTTGAGTTTCTCTTAGTCATATGCTCATATCTGTCTTATGGTGATAGAGTCGTTTTTTACTTTATAGCCTATAATCTAGGGTTTGTAACATACTATGTTTTTAAACATTGGAACGTTTCAATAAGAGCATTTGATATATTGGGAGAGCAAGGTTTTACCTTTTTCTTGGGTGCCTGTATACCGATAACAGCTTGTATTAAGTTGTTTCCTTCCATAGCAAACTGGGAATGGTATTATTATGTCCCTTTACAATTTGTTTCAACATTTCTATTTTCATATATCCTTACGAAATATTGTGAAAAGCCATTGTTGAAATTAGGTAAAGAGATAGAAAAGAAAATATAAAATGAAAAAATAAAATGAGGATATTACATATCTCTAAATACTACTCTCCCTATCTCGGTGGAGTAGAGAATATCTGCAAATATCTTGTGGAGGGTGCTGTCAATCATGAGACTGCAGTAGTCTGTTTCAATGATAAATGCAAAGATGTGGTAGAGGAAGTAAATGGACACAAGGTTTATCGGGTTGCTACGTGGGTGAACGTGGCGCGGCAGGCATTGTCGCTCTCTTACTTCTGTGTGCTACGGAAGGCTATAAGGGAGTTTAGGCCTGACGTGATACAGTTTCACTGGGCTAACCCGTTTCCGGCTTGGGTGCTGCTGTGTGTCATGCCGAAGGACGTGAAGCTCGTCATCCACTGGCACATGGACATAATAAAGCAGAAACGTATCTATCCGCTGATAAAGCCAGTGGAGACGGCACTGCTGGAGCGTGCCGACTTGGTGTGCGTCACCAGTCCGCAGTATAGGGACGGGTCGCTGCCGTTGCAGCCTTTCAAGGACAAAGTGCGGATCGTGCCGAATGCGATGGATGAGCGGAACTTCGTCCTGCAGGAGGGGGACGAGGAGAAGATAGAGTCTATACGGGCCAAGTACGGCAATAGGCCGATAGTCTTCTTCATCGGGCGGCACATACAGTATAAGGGCTTGCCGCACCTTATACGTGCAGAGCGGTTCGTGAAGTCGGACTGCGTGTTTGTGATTGCTGGCGGCGGTCCGTTGACGGAGGAGCTGAAGGCGCAGTGCCAGTCGGGCAGGGTGCATTTTGTGGGCAGGCTGAGCGACGAGGAACTGAAGCTCTATCACTATGCCGCAACGGTGTTTGCCTTCCCTTCCATCACGAAGAACGAGGCATTCGGCGTGGCACTGGCGGAGGCGATGTATTGCCATACTCCTGCCGTGACGTTTACTATTCCCGGCAGCGGCGTGAACAGGGTGTCGCTGAACGGCGAGACGGGTATAGAAGTAGCGAACTGCGACGACGAGGCATACGCCGAGGCGATAGATCGGCTGGTAACGGACAAAGAACTGAACAAGAAATATGGTGACGCTGGGCATCAGAGGGTGGTGGAGAACTTCACCGTACCGAAGATGGTGGCGGCACAAGAGAAATGTTATAATGAATTGAACAATATGAAGGTTATTCTTACAGAGCACAGGGGGGGTAAACCCTGCCCTGTTTATTTCGTTCCGCTACGTTCATACGCATGCTGTGCATGATGAAGTTAAACTTAAAGAAGCAGCATAAGTATGAAAGTAGCAATCGTACAGGAATGGCTTGTCACGGTCGGTGGCTCTGACAAGGTGGTAAAGGCGATACTGGATGTGTTTCTAGATGCCGACATATATACATTGGTGGCAAAGAAGGAGGTATGTGACGAACTGGGTATCCCTTGGGAGAAGGTTCACACTTCCTTCATACAGAAGATGCCGCTGGGCACAAAGAAGCACAGGGCTTATCTGCCGTTGTTCCCTTTTGCCATAGAGCAGTTTGACTTGAGGGGGTATGATGTCATTATCTCCTCGTCGCACTGCGTGGCGAAGGGGGTGCTGACGAAGGCGGACCAGTTGCACATCTGTTATTGTCACAGTCCTATCAGGTACTGTTGGGACATGTACAACGAGTATCTGGAGGAGTCGCATCTGGACAAGGGCTTCAAGAGTTGGCTCGTTAGGCTGATGCTCCATCCCATACGCCAGTTTGATGCAATAGCTGGCAGTAGGGTGGACTACTACATCAGCAACTCCGACTATGTGGGGCAGCGCATCCGCAAGACTTACCGCAGGGTGGCGAAGACCATTCACCCGAACATAGACATCTCGCACTTTGAACTCTGCGAGGACAAGCAGGGCTATTATCTGGCGAGCAGCCGACTGGTGGCGTATAAGAAGATAGACACCATCATAGAGGCGTTCAACAGGATGCCGGACAAGAAGCTGGTTGTCATTGGCGGCGGTCCGAACTTGGAGGCTTATCGTAAGTTGGCCAAGGGGAACGTGACGGTGATGGGCTATCAGCCTTTTGACGTGCTGAAGGAGAAGATGCAGCACGCCAAGGCGTTTGTCTTTGCTGCCGACGAGGACTTCGGCATGATACCCATCGAGGCGCAGAGCTGTGGCACACCTGTCATCGCCTATGGACATGGCGGTTCGCTGGAGACGGTGAACGGTGGAAAGACGGGGTTGTTCTTCTATGAGCAGACTCCGAAAGCCATAGTTGATACGGTAAATAAGTTCGAAGCGATGGGCAATCACCCTTTTGCTCCTAAGGATTGCCGAGAATGGGCTGAAGGCTTCTCTGAAGAACGTTTCAAGAGAGAAATCAAGGAGTTTGTGGAAGAAAAGTACGAAGATTTTAAGAAGAATGGAATTAATATAGAATAATTGAGTACACTTGAAAAAGTGGGCTCGATTTAAATTAAACAATAGCCTTGGTCAGTTATATTCTGCCCTTGGCGTT
>CAVKNU010000056.1:0-14325 GCA_963657465.1 Lachnospiraceae bacterium | reverse complement strand
AACGGCGCATCACGGAGTCGATGGCATCGAGCAAGTCGCTGCGCACCATACTGATTTCGTCGATGACCAACAAGTCCATCGAACGGATGATGTCTCGCTTCACCTTGCTAAACTGATAACGTTTCTGCTCGCTTCCGCCAAAGGTTGTGCCAGGAAGATAAGGAGAGAGAGGGAGTTGGAAAAAGGAATGAATCGTGGCACCGCCAGCATTGATGGCTGCTATGCCTGTAGGGGCAAGCACCACCATTCGCTTAGGCGACTTACGTTTCAGCTCTTTCAAAAAAGTAGTCTTGCCAGTTCCCGCCTTACCTGTAAGAAACAGGTTTGCACCTGTTTTTTCCAAAATGTTCCATGCCATCATGGATTCTTCATTCATTTCCATTTTCTATATTTTTATTTGATTTTATGATTTCTGCTTGAAGAGATATACAAACAGTTGCTCATTTTTCTATTTTTCAATATCGTCGCAAAGGGCGATACTTTATCGTATAAATTTGATTAAAATAATCCTTCCATGCATTTGCCTCTTTGTCGTCATCCCGAACGATACGGAGTCCATAGAATCGTGTACCAGTCTCTCGATATTCTTTCAACTTATCGAACATCCATTGTGGTGGATCAGGTATCAAGAAGTCAGTTATCCACAACACATCAGCATTCACATAGCGAAGCCCGTCATTGTCAAGCAGTTCAAACATCTGCTTCATCATCTTCTTCGCCGAAGTACCGCCTCCGATAAAAGGGAGATGAGTCGTAGAAGCGGAATCTGCGGGAGAATCATCCTCTGTAAGATTGATTCCAATCTTTCTCAGATGATTTGCCTTTCGTTTCTCCATAAGATTCACGGCACGGATACTCACCGAGAAATCTATCAGGAAACAATCACGATCCAAGTCCTCTGCTGTTTGTTCAAGCTGAGATACGAGCGTGGAGGAAATGCGCTCTGGTGTGCCATACATACTTGCAGAAGTGTCGATGCAGACAATCATCGGTCCCTTTCGAGAAGCATGGGTAAAACCGAGCTTGCGAGATGGCTTCGAAATCTCACTCTTATACTTAAAAGTCTGTAGCCTTCTCGTGCGATACTTATAGATAAAGAGCCCTTCCATATCCTCGTCGCTGTACTGGGCGAGTTCGAGGGGAAGAAGAGAGTTGAGGTCATCGCCCACGGTGATGCCCTCGATGTCACTTCCTGCCGAATGCTCCATCTTCATATCTACTCCAGAGGCGATGGTTAGCCGGTCCTTACCATTGGCATCCGCTACTCGTCCCATCTTCGCCACAATCTCCTTGATTTCGGGATAACGGTCTTGCACCTTCATCTCATTGAGTTTTCGTTCAAATTCTGTTTCCGTCCAAGCCCCCTTCATCATTTCCCAGGCTTGCACAGCACGTTGCTCAGATACCCCTTTCATCTTCATGTTGCGAGTCACCTGGTCCATCATCCTTACCAAACCAGTCTCGAAATTGTTCTGTCGGATAGAGATAAAGTTCTTCAACTTGCTCAAAGTCTGTCGCTCGATGCAAGCCTTCCAGTCACGTACCAATCGTTCCCAGTTCTCGGACTTCGCAGCGCCATTATCTTTCATCAGACGGATAAAGAAAGGCTTGTCGAATCCATCGTCGCCGTGTTCCTGCTCCAGTTGATTGAGCAGAGGATGCCACACCTCTTCATCCATTCGCTTGAAGTTGGTCCAGTCGAGCACATTCTCCGCCCGATGGTTCTCCGTCCAGGCACGCTGACGTTGGAATCGAATATGGTGTACACATTCCACGATAAATTTTCCCACGCTATCATAGAACACCTTGCTCTTGATTTTGCTATTCACCACCTGACGGCAGAATTTCTGCACTTCCTCGCCAGTTTCTCGGATGGTAACTTTGAGGGTAAAGAGATGGATGAGATAGTCCTTCAGCGGGTCTTCCTGCGTATTCCAAGGCATGACGTTCCCCGACTGTTCGGGTATCATCACCTGCCCAGTCTTACAGAAGTCGCCCAACATCTTTAGGTAATATTGGGCTTCCGCCAAATCCTTATTCGTTTGATATTTCATTCTTCTCCATCAAATACTCTGCAAAGATTCTTGCGGCACTCTCCACTTTTGCTGCACAAGGGCGAGTCTTGTAATATTCCGCAGTGCGAGCAGAAGCCACGTAGCTCGACTGTGCTTTCTCATACCCTTTCAGTCCGAGAATCTCGGCACAAATGATGCTACCATTCTGTTCCTTCGACTTAGCGAGCAATTCCTGCACCACCTTATAGCAAGCCGACTTCCCCTCACGGTCATCCCCCTCGGTCTGTCCGCAGTCCAAGCCCACGAGCACAACGATGCCCGACACAGCACCACACATCATTCTCATTCTACCTACTCCGCCACCGAAGCCAGCCCCGATGCGTTTCGCCATCTTATCATCGAGTCCATACAAGTCAGCAAAGGCTGCCACCACCGATTGGCAACACCCATATCCTTGCATAAAGTTCTCCACCGTCTGATGCACCCGTACCTCCAAGTCGGGAGATAAAGTTATATTATCTTGCTTCATATTTCCATTCATTATTTATAGCATATTACACTTACTCTAGAATTTCCATCCCACGCTAAAATTACTCCTTGTTTTTGATTTCATTCTCCAAATTTTCTAAGAAACGCAAGTCCTCCTCATCTGGATTTTTCAGTCGCTCGTCATCCATCGTAAAGCCTTTCACAAGATACTCAGAAAGGTGTTATGTAGCCCATTGGAGAAACTGGACACCTCGTATTCCTCGTACACGATAGCCGATAGCAAGAATCATCTCCAAGGAATAGTAAATCACCTTGTAACTTTTTCCATTAGAGGCAACTGTCAAATAATATTTGACAGTTGAATCTCTATCTAACTCATTGTCTTTCAGCACTCCAGCTATATGATGACTAATAGTTTGCTTAGAGGTCCCAAAAAGTTTGGCGATTTGCATTTGGTTGAGCCAAACCTTACCATCACGAGTCATTAGGGTGACATTTACCTTGCCATCCTTAGAGCGATAAATGACGTTCTGCTCGCTATCTGCTGGGAAAAGTTGATTATCGTTGTTCATATTTTGTTTTATTACGTTTATAAAGTTTGAATCACTAGTTATTTTACACTATATGCCATTTAATAGCAAATAGCATTTTGTTTTCAAAATGATTATCTAAAGAACCCAATAGTTTGCTAGTCATCTTATCAACATTCTGACGATATTGATCTTCCATATCAAACAATAGGCGTTGAGCCTTATTCAATTTATCAGCTAAAGCCATTTCCTGCCTTTTTAATAATAATTTGTTCTTGATATCTCTTTCCTTTCGGATTTCTCGATGCAAATTATCCTTTTCTTTTCTAATGTCTATAACTTGTTTCTGCAAAGGAACCAATTTATCATCTGCCCAGGAGTCATATTTCTCGATTTCATAGTTGGCATACTCTTCTGTACGAGAATTTACATCAGCTTTGTATTTTTCTATTCGTTCTGTCAAGATATTCAAAGCTCGTTCGTTTACATTTTCTGGTAATATGCAAGGCTTGCAAGAACTTACAGGAAGTTCTAAGAGTTTTTGACCAAATTCCTGTGACAACACTTCGCCATCAGCAGATATGGGAGCCCAAATAATACCTTCTTCTTTATCATAAGCATTGGATGATAAAACATTATAAGCGACAAGCCATCCACTTTGTTTTTTATATTCTTCCAATATCAATGAGCGATATGGATAAGAAGACAAATCAAAAACTATAGTCTCAACAACATTCTCTCTATCTAAAGAAAAATGACGTAATATGTATTTGCCGATAGGACTTGTAATTCTAACAAGGATTTTATCAGTTTCTGACTTACTGAAAGTATAGAATCCTCTTTTTATATTATCACAAATGTCATTATCCAAATAAAAAGACAAAGTTTCAGCATCAACATTTGAAATTTGCCCGCTTAATGCCACAAGCGCCAATAGCCAAAAATGCCTAATATACCTATCTATTCTAAGCATATCATTTTCTTGACGTACTTTTAATTTACTAACGACATCTTCATCAAAATTTTCCAATAAAGCCTTCTTTGTATTGTTGATGCGCTCTGATATGACATTTTCCAATTCCTTTTGCAAATTGTCAAAAGCAACATTTATTTCGTCTTCTGTTCTACATGTTTGGAAAATTTGATTTATTCTATGCTCCATATCAAATGATGTATCTATTGCCCCCAAGATTTCATCACTACAACCAAATACGCCATCGAATAAGTTAAATTTTGAAGATAGCAATTCGTAAACTCGGCAGTCAGCAGCATTCTCTTTATTCAGGAAGTTTACTACAACTACATCATGTTTCTGTCCATAACGATGACAACGCCCTATTCGCTGTTCTATTCGCTGTGGATTCCAAGGCAAATCATAATTGATGACTAAAGAACAGAACTGCAAATTGATACCTTCAGCTCCTGCTTCTGTTGCTATCATTATTTCCGCAGAATCTCTAAAGAAATCGACAAGTGATTGTTTCTTATCTATTTGAGTATACCCTGTTACACCTGATTTTCCTATATTTTTAGAAAGCCATTCATGGTAAATATGATTTGCTTCTTGGCTCTTATTAGTACCATTAAAACAAACAACTTTATTATACCCATTATTTTCCAAGAAATCTTTAAGATATTCTTGCGTATGACAACTTTCTGTAAATATCAAAACTTTTCGCTGCCCCCCAAAAGCCTCCACCTTATCTAAAGACACATGGAGAGCCTTCAGCAAAGCTTGTGCTTTGGCATCAACCTTGATGTTTTCTGCCATATCCACAAATTGCTGAAGCTCTACTATTTCTTCATCTATTTCTTTCTGTTCTTCTTCGGTCAACCCAATTGTTTCACAAGAACTTACATTTATATCATCATCCGTGTTTTCTTCTAGGTCATCTAAGAGAAAACACATAGCTGAAACCTGTTGTCCTTTTTCTTTTATCCGCTCCAATCTTGCTATTGTGCTCTTTAAGGTGAACGATAGAGCATAGGCAGAAGAAGACATAATCTTCCTATATAATAGAGAAAGCATAGGACGTACAAGTTCTGGAATACCAAAAGTCCCCTCTCTGAACAAATACTGACTTACAGCATCATACAATCTTTGCTCTTCTACAGTTGGTACATATTCTTGAACAAAAGGGATACGCTTAGTATATTTGACATATTCATTAACTTGTCTTCGTAATGTTCTATGTACAACATGAGCTATTCGTGACTTCAATTCACCATATTTTGATTTGTCACGAATAGATATACTATCATATTGTTCTTCGAAAGTTTGTGCCGATGCAAAAAACTCATCATCAATAATACTGATAAGTCCATATAACTCTCTGAGACTATTTTGCAAAGGAGTAGCCGTAAGCAAGACTTTCTTAAATGGACGTAAAGCATCTTTAAGAACATTTGCTGTTATGTTCTTTTTCTTATAGACATTACGTAACTTGTGAGCTTCGTCAATAACTACTAAATCCCATTGAACATCTGATATTTCAGAAGCATGAGCAACTGCAAATTGATAAGAACATAAAACTATAGTATCATCCACATTAAAAGGATTCACATCTTCTGCAATTACAGCCTCATAAGAGTTACGTTCTAAGATTGTTGAAGGAAGATAAAACTTTTCCAATAATTCCATACTCCATTGATTTCTCAATGAAGCAGGAACAACAACAAGAATATGTCTCTTCTGTTCTGCCCAAAACTCTGAAAGTAGTATTCCTGCTTCTATCGTTTTTCCTAAACCTACTTCATCAGCAAGTATAGCTCCTTTGCTAAGAGGTGACTTAAATGCAAACAAGGCAGCCTCCACTTGATGAGGATTCAAATCGACTTTGGATTCTGACAATACACCTGTAAATCGACCATCATCAGATGTCGATTTTTTATGACAAATATCCCATTTATAATAAATTTGTTGTGCTACAGATAATATCATTTTCCGTTTTTACGTTCTATCTTTATTGAATATTCTGGTGAAAAGGCATCAAATTCATCAATGCTTGCTCCTTTCCAATAATTCACCGCCAATTCATTGCATTCTTTACGCAACCTTTCGTTTAAGTCAGGTTCCTCTTCTTTTCCGTAAATAGCAACAATATGCTCATATTGTGGAATAACCATTATATCTTTCAACGATATTCTCACGATTCGCATTTGTACATCTGGATGATTCCTCAAAAAAGCATTCTGCGCCGCAGTTAATCCTATTGGTATTTTATTGTCGGAAATGGTTTTCAACGTAGATATTACACTAACGTACTTTTTCTCATTTTCAATATGAAAGTCACCATAAAGTTTTCCAGCTTCCAACACCTCATACTCAATTCCATTATTGACAAGATATTGCTCGTATATTTTCTTGCCTATATAATTCACAATACGACGCACCATAGATGGCATTCTATCTTCCTCATCCAACCAATCCTTAAAGCTACCTATGTTTTCTGCCACATAAGGCAAATCATCTTCACCAATCGCACTTACAATTTCCGACAACGGCGCAAGATTTGACGATATGACTGTTAGAATTTCACCTGTTTTTTCTGATTGACTATTGTCAGCAAATGCAAAGTCCTCATTTTTCTCATACAACGAGTTTGTTGAAAGAGGACTTTCTATTATTTTGTTTATATCTATCCCATTTTTAAGTGCAGAGACAAAACTTTCCAATTGTTCTACAGGACAATTTATATCATTTAATTGTTGAAGTAAATCTTTACGTTTGGACTTTTCATCCTCTTCCTTTTTGAGTTGTTCTTCTCTAATATGTTCCGCTTGAACTTTATCCAAGAAATATAGCTCCTGTTCTATAGCCCTATTTGCCTCATAGCCTAACGAATGAAACTCTTCTGTCGTGATTTCAGAAGGACTACAGAATGTTCCATTTTGTCTCACTATCCATTTATCGTTTTTCAGATTATACAAAACCGTACTTTCAACATCTGCTTTATGATAGGTTCTTTTCTCTTTATAACGAAAGAAAGTTAACGTTCCAATCTGCTTACCTTGAAATTCATTTTTCAAGAGGAATTTCCATAAGGCATGTGACCATCCGTATGCACAATTTCTTATATCATAACCTTCTAATTGATAATCTTCAAAATAAGGACCAAGTGTAACTGCTAAATGTTCATTATCAAGAATGTCAATAACTCGTTGCGGAAAATTTTGATAAGAGTATTTGCGATAACTTCTATACAACTCTTCCGCAGAAATAGTTCTTTTTTCTATTCTTGGTATGTCCGACATACCAAAGTTGCGCTTAAAAAAGCCTATCACGTCTTGATACGACAATCCTGTACCTTCAGAATAAAAGGTACAATCTACAAACTTGAAAGTCGAGTTATCGTTAATAAAACACACAAACTCTTCGTTAGGAATATACAATATTTCAATCTTGTATAAATTAGCATCAGTCTTAGACCTTAGCTTCCAACATTGCAACAATGCAGTTTTCAGACTTTCATTGTTTTCTTCGTGTAATAGTTTGTATATAATCTTAAAATCCCTTAACAGAACTTCATCACTTGGAATTATATTATTTTCATAATGAACCAATAATATCTTTTTCACATAGTCTGTTATATTAGGCTTTTTAAGCCCAACAGCCCGATAAAAAGTCTCATGCTTTTGCAAGAATTCCTTATCTATCACTTTTCCAAAAGCATCAACACCAGCATCCTCAAAACCTTTATAAGGAAGACATACATTAGCTCCTTTTTGATAAAGGGTATATGGAGCTACCCATTCTCCTTCCTGTGTTTTAACTATGGGAGCAAATCTAAACTTTAACTCTTTCCACGAATCAACAGAGTATCCCCAATTACTTTTTCTACACTCACGTACAAAATCTCCTTCAGTGGCTTTCCATAATTTGATTGCATTCTCTTCTATATAAGTTAATAGTCTATGCGCCCATTCTATAGGTTGTTTTTCCATAAACGAAGAAGCCAGATTCTGTGCCAAAGAATTATTGTCAAAAATCGAAATACCCAAGTCCCTTTTTGACTCTTCATTGAATTCCGCTCTATACTGTTTAAGGTAAACAAAATCTATTTCCTCGTCTTTGCACAACAATTGTATTTGTGCGGAAGAAAGCAGATTTTCCAACTCTTTTGTTGAAGAATAGACTTTACTACATGACACATAGTGTCCTGAACGATTCAATATCAAATTGTTCTCCTTAACTTTAGCCAAGTAGCATTGTTTCAAATCATAATTTCTTTCTATAGATGTTTCTATACTGAGAATTTTGAACAAATTGTCTGTCAGCAATAGATTAGACTTATTTATCGTAACAGCCTTGAGTTCATTCTCTTCCTGCAAGCGTGAATTTCGACACAATCCAATATCTCTTAGACATAACAGAGTATCTGCAGCTAACTCTTCAATACCATGCAAAAGCTCCTTATTAATATCCTCAAAATCTTTAATTCTATCTCGATTATCAGTTAATAGAAATGGCGCATGACTAACAAAACAACTACCAAAAGTTTCACTCGTCGGGAAAAAACAATAGATATTTCTTTTTGTCTGAACATCAAGCGTTCCATCTACATTCAAGAAATAGCCAACACCTATATCATATATTCCCTGTGAAGTGGTATAATCACGATGAAATATATAGACTAAATTATCTTGTTTGTAATCATAGATTCTAGCAAGTTCATACTTTATGCCATAACGCTCGTTTGATTGCAATATTTCCTTTGAATACTTATGAACTTCTCCTGTTTCTTCTATCTTCCAAGTGATATTCTTGACATGAGGAAGAAACAGCGTAGGCATATTGAGATTCTGTAGCCTATCTAATATCTCTGAATATGCTTTTTCTGCATTTTTGAAAGGAATCTGGAAAAGCGTCTCTCCTTCCTGTCGAAGTTCATGGTCCGAATCCAACAAGGTAGGGATAATATAGTTTTCTATTTTGAACCAAAAGGTATCATCATAAATGGATGGCACATCCGTATATTGAAATACAGATTTAAAGCCTACGCCAAACTTACCTATAGTTTGCTCTTCATCTTTCTTGGTCGAACAAGCTACTGACGTGATTGAGTTTATATCACCAATATTGCTATCACGTTGCCTATAATCAGACAAAGAAAATTGTCTCTTTCCATCATGCTTAAATACAAGCTTATCCTTATAAAGAAAAATAAAAACATTTGAAGCCAACGCATCATCTGCATTTTGAATTAATTCATAAATGAAATGAGCAGTTTCAGGATACTTCTCTATTACACTCTTCCATAAATTGATATACTCTGGATCAGAAAAAGTATCCCAATCTTTCAATTTCTTATTACGAAGCAAATAAAATAAGTTTTTTTGCGTCTCGCTAATACGAGAATCTATTTTTCTGCTATCGTTTATTTTTATAGTTTCATTTTCCATCAGAATATATTTTTATATTTATCATAATTTATACCAGATACGAAAGAGGCTAAGGCTTTATGATACACAGTTACTTATCCGTATCAAAACAAAGAAACTCCGCTCCTTAGTTTGGATAAACAGGCCTATTGTTTGCCTCCAGGAATCACCTCGAAGACACGGTGCTCCAAGTCTGGGTTCAGTGGCACACCATGCTCGTCACTGATTTTTCCGTCTTTGTTAATGTAATATTCCTTGCTTGGCATATCTTCAACTACGCCAATGTATTGAAGGCAGTCTTTGGCACACAGTATGACATTCGTACCTTCTTTCTCTGCGTTCTTGAAATGTTTTATCCACCCACCATCTAGATCGCCGATTGGCTCTCTGGCATCAATATAGTCGTATATCTCGTCCTGGAATCTCCTGTTGAGGTCTTTTAGCTCCTCTATCATCTGTGCGTTTGTTCCAATCTCTCCAGTCAAGGCTTTTTGGATAGTCTCGATGAAAAGCTTATCAAACTTTTCTCTGCACTCCTCTGCCCACTCTTTGAGCGTTTTCTCATCTACTTCTTCTATCATATTCTCATTTTTTTGTTAAGACTTTCAATTTCAACTTACAAATTGGAACACCTACAACCGTATCATTTGCCGATTCAAAATCAAAGCTTGATTAGTAGCTCTCATCAAAATTTGATGTTCACTCCAAGCCTCATGGATGAGATTTTGATCAAACCAAGCATTAAAATTTTCCAACATGGGAAAAGAGACAATGGCAAACACTATCTTATCCTCTTCTAAAATGCCCTTAACTCTAAAATACTCAACAGTAGCCTCTATCTGAGCCACCATCTTTCTTTGGTAGTTATTTTCAAGTTTACGAGCATTCTTTTCATCATTGGCATACTTTGTTTCCACAAACAATACCCAGTTGCCCAAACCCACCGTTTCCTCATTTGGAAACAAGACACATTCGCATTGCTGCGAGAAACATCCCTTCCTAATAGGTAAAGCATTCTCGGGAAACTTATCACAGCAAACAGGTAATTCTTTGGGGTTCAACAACCTGACAGCATCCCTTCCCAAATCATAATCCGTAAAAGAGATACCACCATTGTTTTCATCCTTCCAATCTACGATATATAAAATTTTACCTCGCAAAGCCTCCAAGAATCCTTGATGTTCAGGCAGGGCTGCCAATAATTTCTTCATCATGATTTCGCAATTTTTATGTAAGGCACCATCAAATAATAATCATCCAAGAGATCATTCATTACATCATTAAAGTAATGTTTCCCTATAGTTTTAGTCTTTGCATCCTTAATGTTTACCAAGCAGCCATCCTTTATTTGCCACACACTCACAAAGTCTGGAATAACAGCAGCATCCTTACAATCCAAACTGCTTTTCATTTCATCAGGCAAGTCATCCTCCACCTGCCCCAATATCATGCTATTATTAAAAGCATGGAGAATATAAGGGCTATGAGTTGTCACCACCAAACGATGTTTTCTGCCATGATTGATTGTTTTCAAAAGATAATAAACCAAATCACGTTGAGTCGTAGGAAAAAGATTTTGTTCAGGCTCTTCGATAACGAACTGAGTATGTGTATAAATCTTTCCACTCACGATAGCTGCAAGACGCTCTTTCAAACTATCATCCTTTGCCACCTCATTGATAAGGTGCTTTATCTTTTCAATCTCCTCAAAAGAATAAGGCTTATTCTCCTTATAGATGCCATCTGCCAGCCAATCTATCAAAGTCAACAAAGGCACTATACTTTGCAAGCCACTTGATGCCGCCTCCAATGCCACAGCTCCACCTCCTGGTAGCTGCACAACATTGCTGATACCATCCTGTAAATAGAATTCCATACCCAAGTTAAGCAACGACAACTTATGAGAATATGGATATTTTTTTCGAGCCTCCTGCCAACTCAACAAAAATGCCATCAAATTATCATCTTCCTCAGCATATTTCTGCAAGTTTGGCACGACAGATACAAAATTTCGTTCAGCAGGAATATAAATCACCTTAGGATTAACCACTTTTGAAGCAGGGTACATAAATACCTCAGCATCAGAAAAATGCTCTGTGTGAGCTATATCCCAACTTGGGGAGGGCATAGCCTCATCATCTGGCCAATGATAAGCATAAGCTACATTATCTCCAAGATAACAGATAATAGAATCCTCACGGAAGTAGGTTTGGATATGATGATAAGACTGCAAACGTCGATAAGCTTCCTTGCCATGGGCAAAGGACACATCATCCTTGTTGACAGCTTTCTCCAACCAAGAGCAGAAACTCACAACTTTGGCAATTGTACTTTTTCCACTACTTTGTTCACCGATAAAGACATTGACTTTATTCAGTTCTATGTCAATATTCTTTATAGGTCCTATATTCCTAATGATCAATCGAGCCATATTATATTCTTTTTAGAGAACGCAAAAATACGAAGAAAAAAGGAGAATCGCAAAAAGATTCAAAGAAAAATGCCTTTTTCCCCGAACTTTTCCCCATTCCCTCGATTTTTTCCCTATAATGTCCCATTATCGCATTGAATCGCAGGGAAAAGTTGGATTGACCCTATCCGATTTATTATCTTTGCAAACGGTAAGCGACGGAGGACGCAAAAATGCCAAAAGACACCGCACACCGCACAAGATGCATATAACCACCTATCATACTGCACCTTACGCAGTGCTATCCACCGACACCACCGCACGAAGACCGCACGCAGACCACACTACATTATTTATTAACATTTTAAAATCTATAGTAATCATGAAAGAAGAAATGAATGGTTCTGTTATTTATCTCGTAGAGAGTTTCTTGGAAGAGAATTACGCCTTTCGCCGTAACCTCTTGAACGGCAAGACTGAGTTTGCCATCATCCACCCAGAAGAGGCGGACAATGCACTGAACGAGGAAGAAGAGAATGTGCAGAACGAGAAAGAGAACAAGGAGAACAATTCTCCACAAGCAAAGCAATGGCAAGTCTTCACCAAGGAGGACTTCAACTCGATTGTTCGCCGTGCCAAGAAGCTAGGCATCGGTGGCAAGTCTTCCCCTCGAAATGACATTGAGGAATACCTCGAAAGTATGGCGGTTCCAGCCTTCGACCCTATCAAGGACTTCCTTGAAGCACTGCCACAATGGGATGGCAAGAACCATGTGGCAGAACTTTTCAGTCGCATCCCAGGCATCACGAGCGAACAGTTGGGGTGGTGCGCCACTTGGCTCCGCTCTGCCGTGGCTCACTGGCTCCACAAGGACATGCTCCACGGCAATGAGATTACCCCTATCTTCATCGGGCAACAAGGTTGCGGAAAGAGTACTTTCGCCAACCGACTCTTGCCCGAAGCCTTGCGCCAGTACTTCCTCGACCACATCAACTTCGGCAACAAGTTTGACTCGGAGATGGCTCTCACCCACAACCTCTTCGTCAACATCGATGAGTTTGCCAACATGGGACCATCCCAACAGGGCAAGCTCAAGCAGACACTCTCCAAGGTGAAAGTGAATGGTCGCCCTATCTTCGGGAAAAGCCAGGAAGACCGTCCTCGCTACGCCTCGTTCCTGGCGACCACCAACGAGGAGCATCCGCTCTGCGACACCACGGGAAGCCGCCGATACATCTGCATCCGAGTACCAGCAGGCAAGTTCATCGACAACGGTTCACCCATCGACTACGCCCAGCTCTATGCCCAGGTGCTCTACGAACTAGAGGAGCAGAAGACGCCTTACTGGTTCAGCAACGACGAGGTGGCACGTATACAGGAGAGCAACCTCCCCTACTTCAAGACCGACGACATGGACATGATGCTGAAATCATGCTTCCAGATAGCAGAGCAGGAGGGAGAAGCCAAGTGGCTCATTATGAACGACATCTTCCAGTACCTTCGCAAGCAATACCCTACCCTCGCCACCAACCACCAGACGAAGATTCGCATCGGGCAGAGCATGAAATACATGGGATGCATCACCAAGCGAACCAACAAGGGAAGAGCCTACCTGCTGAAAACAAAACAGAAGATTTCAGCATAATCAGTGATTTGCAGAGAAAAAATGGAGTTGTGCGGAGTCCGTGCGGTGTCAAGGCTACACCGCACAGCATCATACCTCCTGATTTTCAGATTATTACACCACACACTGTGCGGTGTGCGGTCTAAAACAGAAATCTTCTGTCGGGTAGTTTCAGAAACTATCCGCCTAAGACAGTTTGCCTTTCTCAGTGAGACAGGCTGACTGTCCTAGGCAGACAGTCTCCGCTATATCGCCACGCATCATCCGCAACATCGCCTTATAAATTCCAAGACATCGCCAAAAGTTTTATAAACCTCTAAAATATATAAAGTATGTACAAAGTAAACAACTTCAAGAAAGATTCCATCATGAATTACGCCGCTTGCCCACTGGCATCTTGCAAGAAGAGCAACACCTGCATCCGCTATGCCGCCTATCTCAAGGCACAAATCGAGAAGGAAAGTTTCAACATTCTGAACGTCAATAAGTTCACGACAACCGATACAGGTTGCGAGAATTACCTCACCCCAGTGAAGCAACGCATAGCTCGTGGTTTCTGCCATCTCTACGACACCCTCCCCAAATGCAACAGCCATTACTTTTGGGGGCGCACTTTCTTTGCGAACGAGACCGCATGGTATCGTGCCAAGCGAGGCGACTTGCTGCTTACACCCGATGAACAAAAAGCTCTGCTTGCTGCGTTCAGAGAGAATGGGGCTGACATCAGCGTCGGCTTTGATGGGTATGTGGAAAAGGAGGTGTATGTGAAAGGCTAGTCTGCAAACAGCTTCATCGTGTCCTGCCTTGTAAAAGCCAGCTCACGATAGAAATCACGGAGATAGGCAGAGACTTCCGCCTTGTCATCAGAAGAGACGA
>CAVKNU010000055.1:0-14478 GCA_963657465.1 Lachnospiraceae bacterium | reverse complement strand
AGAGCACCTGACTGTTAATCAGGGGGTCGTTGGTTCAAGCCCATCTTGAAGCGCATCAAGCAAAGCCTTGCAAGTTTTCCTTGCGAGGCTTTATTGTTTTTCATACTGACTATGTTGCCTTGCCTATCTCCAACAGACAGGCAGACTGTCTAACTAGAACAGTCAGACTATCTCCCTATGATAGCTTCGTCAAATAACAGAGTAAAATGCAGAGGGGGCGCATCGCCATTTTGGCTATACACCGCAAGCATTTGAGTATTAATAACTTACAACACTTACACGCAGTATACTGCCTCTTAAATAAATCACAAAAAGAATTAAAAGAAGCACAAAAGTTTGGCTATCCTAAAAAAACTTGATATTTTTGCTTCATGGAAAAGAACATAAAACTCAATTATCAGCAGCACGCCGATAATTACGCTTCGGAAATTACAAAATTGAAGCAAAAGAACACAGGATTCATCACCACCGAATTAGTATCATTCGGTGGAATACTTGCATTTCTGATTTGCTACTTCGCTTTGGATGGGAACACCACCCCTTGGTTGATTGGGGCTGTCCTATGCTTGGTGATTTATTTTCTCACTCGACATTTCGATGACAAGAACAAGGAGAAGACAGAACACTTATCAGCCTTACTCAAAGTCTATCAAAATGAAATCAAAGCTTTGGAAGGCAACTTCACTCCTTTTGAAACAGGAGAGGAATATCAAAATCCACAACATCCCTACTCTTTCGACCTTGATGTTTTCGGAAAAGACAGCCTCTTCAATCGCATCTGCCGCACAATCACCACAGGTGGTTCACAAGCTCTTGCCAATAATCTTACCAGAGATTTCCCATTGTGTCTCGCAGAATTAAACAAACATATAGCCTTACAAAAAGAACTCGCCGAAGAAGAGAATTGGCGAATCAAGTTCTTGGCACTTGGAGAAAGAAATAAAAACCAGATAATGAATGGTCCAGCACCTTCTTATTCACAACTCAACAACATTCGCATGACCATGGCAGCAACGCCTATACGGCAAGTCATTGGTTACAAAAAAATAGATTCCCAAGCTGTAGCTGATGCCATGCAAAAAGTACACCAAATGACAGTTCCGAAATGGTTTGGCTCACAACTTTCACTTCTCATCGGATGGGGATTAATCATAGGATTGTTTACTTCTGTTGTACTCTCCTTTTTCAAAATCATATCATCCAACCTTCCGTTATGGTGGGTAATGATACAATACATGGTCGTATTCTACGGTTGCAAACGAACACTGAACAAGATTGACAGCAATGGAGGGAAACTACGTCATCAACTCATCGCCTATTCGCAAATACTCCACCTCATCGACAACAGAACTTTTCATAGCGAATTGGGCAAACAGATGCAAGCTGAACTAGCAGAAGCCCTTCCTTCTTTCGCACAACTTGAAAAGATTCTGAAAGGGTACGACCGACGTGGCAACTTTCTTGGTCTCTTCTTCACGGATTCCTTCTTGCTGAGCGACTTTTTCCTAGTACGAAGTTTCCTAAAATGGAAAAACACCTACATGATGAAAATGGAGCAATGGATGAGTACCATCAGTAATCTAGACGCCATGGTTTCGATGGCTGATTACCGTTACAACCACCCAGAAGCAACTGATGCCAAAATAGTTGACTCTCCAAAAATCATTTTCGAAGCAAAGAATTTATTCCATCCTTTCCTCGGGGCTAAGGCCATCAAGAATGATTTCGTCATCAACGACAACAACTATTACATCATCACTGGTGCCAACATGGCAGGCAAGAGTACATTTCTTCGTTCCATCGGTGTAAACTACATCTTAGCAATGGCAGGAATGCCCGTGTTTGCAGATGCGCTCAAAGTATCCCGCTTCCGTTTGTTCTCTAGCATGCGTACCACTGACGATCTCACCCACGGCATCTCCTACTTTAATGCCGAATTGATTCGCCTAGAACAACTGATGCAATTCTGCCAAGAGAGCAGCCACAAAGACGAACCTCTGCACACACTCATCATCCTTGATGAAATACTGAAGGGCACCAACTCACTCGATAAGTTGAACGGATCACGCATGTTTCTCGAAACGATTTCCCGACAGCCTATCAGCGGCATTATCGCCACACATGACTTGGAACTATCTAAGATGGAAGAACAAGCACCAGAGAAGTTCCACAACTACTGCTTTGAAATTGACCTAGGCACCGATGTCACCTACACCTACAAGATTCTACGAGGTGTAGCCCGCAACCAGAATGCCACTTTCCTACTGAACAAAATTTTAAATCGCTATTAAAGGGCGAAAAAGATATAAATAAAGCCATCCCTGTTTTACCACAAACAGGAATGGCTTTATCTTTATTACCTCTTATAATCCTACTTTATTCTGCGCTTTATTCCCTTGTCACCAACAACATAGAGTTTGTCATCATCAATCAAAACAGCCCTACCACGTTGATGATTGTAATTTTCTAGGTTATCCACATTCACTGCAATTACTCTGCCCTTGTAGAAACGCTTGATATCCTTGAAGATTGTATGTCCAACGAAGATGCGATCCACATCATAGCGTTTAAGCACCATGTCGAGAGAATCACTAGGCATTTTCTGCCATTTCTTCTCTTTGAGAACCAAGCCACGATACCAAATAGGACCATTATTACCATACAAGAACTTGCAAAATTCAGAATGAGCCTTGCGCTGCTTGCTCTTCAAGAAAAGCACACTGCTAATCGTATCATTCACCACAGGAATTGAGAGGTTACGGTCATAGAATTCACGACTAATGCCAGCATGAACGTATAGATTGCGTCCTATCACTTGAATGGCATTGCGAGTACCCAACCATTTGCCCAACTCCGTATTAGGGAAGAACAGATACCGATAAGAGAAACCTAACTTCTTGGCAAGCATCTTATACTTTGGCTTAGCATAACGCATGTCGCCAGCTAGCTCCATAGGCTCATGGTTGCCCAACATCACCGTGACACGGCCACCACATTCAGCTGCCTCTGCCTCCAATTTATAGAACAACCAATAGATCTGAGGCACATCATAACCACGATCGAAAATATCACCAATCACTACAAGCTGATTATTTCCGTATGCCCAACGCAACTGATTGTCTATAACACCATTTGCCTTCAAAAGGTTTATCACCAAGTTCAAGCGACCATGAGGGTCAGACATCACGAAAGTTTTCTTTGCCTGTGCCTGTTTCCATTCTTGGCGAACAACAGGATGCAATTTCACGTCAAAAGGATAATTGCCCTCATGGTCGGTCACATGCAGGGTGAAATCCTTTGGAAGAGAAGCATACGTCGTATCTTTCACTTCCCCATCCACCGTCACGTTAATCACTCTCACACTTCCGTCTTCTTGATAAATCACATAAGGACCATCACAAGACATTTTTTTATCATCGGCAACATCTTCTTTTGCCGAAATGGTGATGCTGAACATCGTCAGCATCACCATAACTATTGTAAAAAACTTATTTATCAGTTTCATTTTTTACTTATCTACATAGAATTTTGACAGGTTAATTCCTCTCATTTTTGATAAAAGCATTATTTCAATCCCAAAAAGGCACGCCTCGGAAGAGACGTGCCTTTAAATATACTAATGTATAAGGATTAATCTACATCATTGTTGTGATCCAAAGAATCGTTAAAATCCTTAGGAGCCTGCTCCTCGTTACGGTGCTCGTAACGACGTGGCTGACGAGCTGGACGCTCACCACCATTGTGACGGTCATCACGGCGAGGACGACGCTCACCACGCTCTGGACGTGGACGACGCTCACGCTCAACATAACCCTCAGGCTTCTCCATCAACACACGGTGAGAAAGCTTGTACTTACCAGTCTTAGGGTCAATCTCCATCAACTTCACCTTGATCTTGTCACCTTCCTTGATACCTGCCTCTTCAACAGTTTCAAGACGCTTCCAGTCAATCTCAGAGATGTGGAGCAAACCATCCTTACCTGGCAAAATCTCTACGAAGCAACCGTAAGGCATGATAGAACGAACAGTACCCTCGTAAACCTCACCTACCTCAGGAACAGCTACGATAGCCTTGATCTTAGACAAAGCTGCATCGATAGAATCCTTGTTAGGAGCAGAAACCTGTACGTGACCCTTACCATCAGTCTCCTCAATAGTAATGGTTGAACCAGTTTCCTCCTGCATCTGCTGGATAATCTTACCACCAGGACCAATGACAGCACCGATGAACTCCTTAGGAATATCGAAAGCTACGATACGTGGAACCTGTGGCTTCATCTCAGCACGTGGCTCAGAGATAGTCTCCATCATGCAATTCAAGATGTGCTCACGACCAGCCTTAGCCTGCATCAAAGCCTCCTCAAGAATCTCGAAGCTTAAACCATCACACTTGATATCCATCTGTGTAGCGGTCAAACCATCACGAGTACCAGTGGTCTTGAAGTCCATGTCGCCCAAGTGATCCTCATCACCGAGGATATCACTCAAGATAGCGTACTTCTCCTCACCTGGGTTCTTGATAAGACCCATAGCGATACCTGAAACAGGCTTCTTCATAGGAACACCAGCATCCATCAAGGCGAGTGTACCTGCACAAACGGTAGCCATAGAAGAAGAACCGTTAGACTCCAAGATCTGGCTTACCAAACGTACTGTGTAAGGGAAGTCGGCAGGAATCTGCCCCTTCAAACCACGCCATGCCAAGTGACCGTGACCAATCTCACGACGACCTACGCCACGTTGAGCCTTAGCCTCACCTGTTGAGAATGGAGGGAAGTTATAGTGAAGGAGGAAACGCTGGTAGCTCTTCTCCAAAACACCATCAACCAACTTCTCATCCAACTTAGTTCCAAGGGTACAAGTAGAGAGAGACATTGTTTCACCACGCTGGAAGATAGCACTTCCGTGAGGCATTGGGAGAGGAGAAACCTCGCACCAGATAGGACGAATGTCTGTAGTAGCACGACCATCGAGACGCAAACCCTCATCGAGGATGCAACGACGCATAGCATCGCGCATAACGTCATCGTAGTAACGAGTAGCCTCTGCGTGCTTCTCTTCCAAGTCTTCCTCTGAAAGGTCTGTATGAGTAGCGTCATACTTCTCCAAGAAATCTGCCAAAACCTTGTCGAAGGCATCCTGACGAGCATGCTTCTCCAAAGCCTGGTGATTGATATCGTATGCTGGCTTGTAAAGTTCGTTCTTGATTTGCTCACGAAGTTCCTCATCGTTGATTTCGTGATCGTACTCACGCTTTACGTCAGTACCCTTCTCCTTAGCCAACTCATACTGGAGGTCGCACATAGGCTTGATAGCCTCTGCCGCAGCCTTGAGGGCACCGATGAGATCCTGCTCAGAAACTTCCTTCATCTCACCCTCTACCATCATGATGTTGTCCTTGGTAGCACCAACCATGATATCCATGTCAGCCTCCTCCATCTGCTGGAAGGTAGGATTAACGACATACTCACCATTGATACGAGCTACACGAACCTCAGAGATGTAGTGCTCGAAAGGAATATCTGAACAAGCCATAGCAGCTGAAGCAGCGAAACCTGCAAGGGCATCTGGCTGGTCAACGCCATCAGCTGAAAGCAACATTACCTGTACATAAACTTCTGCATGGTAGTTAGAAGGGAAAAGTGGACGCAATGCGCGGTCCACAAGGCGAGAGGTAAGGATTTCCTCGTCGCTAGCTTTGCCTTCGCGCTTGGTGAAGCCACCAGGGAAACGGCCGGCAGCACTGTACTGCTCACGATAATCTACTTGCAAAGGCATGAAATCTGTACCCGGAACTGCATCCTTTGCTGCACAAACAGTTGCGAGAAGCACTGTGTTACCCATGCGGAGAACCGCAGCACCATCAGCCTGTTTTGCAACTTTTCCGGTCTCAATTGTGATGGTTCTTCCATCAGGCAATTGAACACTTTTTGTAATTACGTTCATCTAAAATTAAAAAACTTATTGTTTTGTCTAACATCTAAATATATAAAACGGTGCAAAGATACCTTTTTAATTATTAATAAACGAATAAAACGGCATTTATTTTTTCTTTTTTTGAATATTTTATCCTTCGCAGATGGCTAATTCCAATTTTATTGCTAACTTTGCAGTCGATAATTTTGCAAAATATTAGAATACATGAAGATATCAAAACTTTTCCCTGCTGCAGCCCTCCTAGTCGCTGCATTGGCAGTAACTTCTTGCAACAACAAGAAGTTTCACATCAATGGCAACATCGCTGATGCCAAAGACTCTATGCTCTACTTGGAGAACATCAGCTTGAACGGTCCTGTAAAAATTGACTCCGTGAAACTCGGTGAAGATGGCTCTTTCACTTTCGAAGAGAACGCCATGGATTCCGTAAGCCCTGAGTTTTATCGACTCCGCATTGCCAACCAAAGTATCAACCTTTCCATCGATTCTACCGAAACGGTCAACGTCAAGGGTACTTATCCGACGATGAGCTACAAATATGAAGTAGAGGGTTCCGGGAATTGTTCTACCATCAAAGAGTTGTCGTTCAAGCAGATGAACCTACAAAGTACCATCAACAACATCATCAAGAATCCAAACCTTGGGATGGATTCCGTCAACATTATGATTGCACGAGTGATTGACCAATACAAGCAAGACATCAAAATCAACTATATTTTCAAGGCTCCGATGAAAGCTTCATCCTACTACGCCTTGTTTCAGACCATCCAAGTTGGCGGCACAAACTCACTCATCTTCAATCCTCGCAACAACAAGGACGACGTAAAAGTGTTTGCCGCAGTAGCTACTAGCTGGGATTCTTATTACCCTAATGCCGAGCGTGGCAAGAACTTGCACAACATTGCCATTCAGGGAATGAAAGACATTCGTATTATCGAAAACCAAATGGCTCAGCAACAGATAGACGCTAGCAAGGTGAGTGTAAACGGTTGCATTGATCTGGCCTTGCAAGACAACAAGGGCGTGACTCGCCATCTCTCCGACCTAAAGGGAAAGGTGGTATTGCTCGACTTCCACTTGTTTGCTAACGAACAAAGTACCAAGCGAATCATGATGCTCCGTGAGCTTTACAACAAGTACCATGCCGCAGGTTTGGAAATCTATCAGGTATCTGTTGATCCAGACGAGCACTTTTGGAAGACCTCTACCGCCGCACTTCCTTGGATTAGCGTACGCGACGAAAACGGTTTGCAAGGCCAGAGCCTCACACTCTACAATGTGCAGAGCATTCCAACCTTCTTTTTGATTGACCGTAGCAACACCTTGCAAGCTCGTGACGCACAAATCAAGGACATTGATGCAGCCATCAAAAATCTTTTATAAATTCAGAAATCAGAGAAGTTAAAGAAGTTATAATGCCAACAACTATAATTTCTTTAACTTCCAGAAACCGCAGGGAGTGACAATTTCCGAAAATTTAAAAACTTAATACACTAAAAAATGAACAAGAAACTTTTGGCATTAGCAGCCTTTGCTCTCCTCGCTGTGGGAGCACAAGCAAAAGTAAAGTTGCCCCATATCTTAGGCAACAACATGATTCTACAACAAAACGCAGAAGCTAACCTCTGGGGGTGGGACAGACCTGGCACTCTGGTAAATGTAACCACCTCTTGGTCAAACCAAAAATATTCTGCCAAGACGGGTAAGGACGGCAAGTGGATGGTGAAGGTACAGACACCAAATGCTAGCTACACTCCCCTTTCTATCACATTCGATGACGGTGATGCTGTAACACTCCAAAACGTTCTCGCAGGAGAAGTGTGGGTTTGCGCAGGCCAAAGCAACATGGAAATGCCAGTCAAGGGATTCGGGAATTGTCCTGTGGAAGGATACAACAAGGCAGTCCTTACTGCCAATCAGTACCAAGGCATTCACTATGTAAAGATTCCTAGCGTGATGAGTACCAAACCTTTGGAGGATGCCAATTGCGAATGGAAAGCCATCAATCCTGAGACCGTAGGCGAGGCTTCTGCTACAGGCTATTTCTTTGCCCAAGTAGTAAATAAAGCACTCAACATCCCAGTAGGATTGGTCATGGCAAACAAAGGAGGAACTCGTGTAGAGAGCTGGCTCGACCGTGACTACCTAAAGAAATACACAAAAGAAGACCTAGACAGTGCCAAGATGCACAAGAAATTCGAATGGGATTTCCACTACCCTCTCCTTTGGGGAAATGGCACCTTCTCTCCTATTCTCAATTACACGGTGAAAGGTATCCTTTTCTATCAAGGTTGCTCTAATGTGGGCGACCCAGCAGGTCAATACACCAAGCGCCTCGCTGACCTCGTAGCCCAATGGCGCAGAGACTTCAAACAGGGTGAATTACCTTTCTATTTCGTTCAAATCGCTCCTTACCACAATGGAGACGTCAATGGCGATTGGGGACCAAAGCTTCGCGAGCAACAATTTAATGCCGCCAAGATTATTCCAAATAGCGGCATCGTCTGCACAGAAGACTTAGTTTATCCATATGAGAAAGAGCAAATCCACCCTTGTCAAAAACAACAAGTAGGTGAGCGCCTCGCACTTCAGGCACTCAATAAAACTTACGGAATGAAATCGCTCATCTGCGAAAGTATGACATTTAAGGAGATGAAGATAAAGAACGACACCGTCTGCGTACATTTCGACAACGAGTATGGTGCTTACAACCGCTTTGAGGACATCCAAGGTTTTGAAGTCGCAGGTGAAGACAAAGTCTTTCATCCAGCCACAGCCAAGCATGTTTGGCAACCAGGCAATGACGGTTGGAACGAATGCATCATCGTAACGAGTCCAGACGTAAAGAAACCTGTAGCATTGCGCTATTGCTTCCGCAACTTCCAATTGGGCAACTTAGCGAATGCAGGAGGTCTCCCACTCTTCCCTTTCCGCACAGATAATTGGTAAAAACATCATAAGATTTCGGTCGGTCTTCTTCACAAGGCCGGCCATTTTTTAAAGCAAAAATTATGGAGCATGTTTTAGATAAATTTCACTTTTGTCCTATTTGTGGCTCTAGCCATTTTGAAATCAACAATATAAAAAGCAAAAAGTGCGCCGACTGCGGATTCACTTATTATCTTAACCCAAGTAGTGCCACTGTGGCCCTCATCCTCAACGAAAAAGATGAGCTATTGGTGGTACGCCGCAAGAACGAGCCTGGTAAAGGAATGCTTGACTTGCCTGGAGGTTTCGTTGACATGGGCGAAACAGGCGAGGAAGGCGTAGCAAGGGAAGTGAAAGAAGAAACTGGACTTAAAGCTGTTACTGTGGAATATCAATTCAGCATCCCGAACCTATACCTCTACTCTGGATTCTTGGTCCATACTCTTGACATGTTTTATGTAGTTAAAGTAAAAGACTTATCGCATGTAGAGGCTATGGATGACGCTGCCGCTTATTATTGGATTCCGCTGAACAAAATCAGCATCGAACAATTTGCATTCGATTCCATCAAGAAAGGGCTCTACAGATTTACACATAAATCGCAATAGTACTTCATCTAAGCTTGAAGTACTACTAAAAGTCTAAACGAAGTACTACTTCATTGCTTATCGAAGTAGTACTTCGTTTTTTTACCATCTATAAAGACAACCTTCACATCTACTTTAGCTAATATTAGCAGCTATCTGCTGTATTGTTGACTAGTTTTCTTCCAAAGAAGGCGCAAAACATTTAAAAAAACAAAAAATATTGCTATATAATAAGGTATAAGCGAAAAGTTTATTTACTTTTGCCAACCAAAAGAAAATTGTGTATAAGCTTATGCAAGAAAATTTAGTAATCGTCGAGAGCCCCGCAAAGGCTAAGAAAATCGAAGAGTTTTTAGGTAAAGACTATAAAGTAATGTCTTCTTATGGACACATCCGTGACCTAAAGAAGAAGGAACTAAGTATAGACGAGAAAAACATGGAACCTTGCTATGAGATTCCTGATGAAAAGAAAAAACTCGTCACCGAATTGAAATCGAATGCGAAACAAGCCAAGAAGATTTGGCTAGCATCCGATGAGGACCGCGAGGGAGAAGCCATCAGTTGGCACCTTTGCGAAGTGCTCGGTTTGGATGAAGCTAAGACTAGCCGTATTGTATTCCACGAGATTACCAAGCCAGCCATCTTGGATGCCATTCAGCATCCTCGCCACTTGGACATGAACTTGGTGAACGCCCAGCAAGCACGCCGTGTGCTCGACCGTCTGGTAGGTTTCAAGCTTTCTCCTGTACTATGGAGGAAAGTAAAGCCTTCTCTTTCTGCCGGTCGTGTGCAAAGTGTTGCCGTACGCCTGATTGTAGAGCGCGAACGTGAAATCCAAAAATTTAATAGCGAGCCCTATTATCGTGTGAATGCCGTATTCGCCCTTATCAACGAAGAAGGAAGCGCTACGGAGGTAAAAGCTGAATTAGACAAGCGTTTTAAGACTCACGAGGAAGTAGAGGCGTTCTTGGAAAAGTGCAAAGAGGCAAAGTTCTCAGTTGAGACTGTCAGCAAGAAACCGTTGAAACGTGTTCCTGCTCCACCATTCACCACCTCAACCTTACAACAGGAAGCTGCACGCAAGTTAGGATTCACGGTTAGCCAAACCATGATGATTGCACAGCGTCTCTATGAAAGCGGACGTATTACTTACATGCGTACCGATAGTGTCAACCTATCTTCACTCTGCATCAATGCCAGCAAGGATGAGATTATCAAGGTATATGGAGAGGAATACAGCAAGCCACGCAACTATCACACCCATTCCAAGGGTGCCCAAGAAGCTCACGAAGCAATTCGTCCTACCTACATGAAGGAAACAAGCATTGAGGGAACCAGTCAAGAGAAGCGTCTCTACGACCTCATATGGAAGCGTACGCTTGCCTCTCAAATGGCTGATGCACAGATTGAAAAGACCACTATTACCATCCATATCGGCAACAGCGAAGAAAAGTTCATTGCCAATGGAGAAGTAGTTGTCTTCGATGGTTTCATCAAGGTTTATCGCGAATCCACCGACGAAGAAGAAAGTGCAGAGGACTCTTCCCACATCTTGCCAGCCATGAAGGAAGGAGATGAATTGCAGCGTCGTGAGATTACTGCAACAGAACGTTTCTCCTTGGCTCCTGCCAGATACACAGAAGCAAGTCTCGTAAAGAAATTGGAAGACCTGGGAATTGGTCGTCCTTCCACCTATGCTCCAACCATCAGTACCATCCAGCAGCGTGAATACGTGGTGAAAGGCGATAAGAAGGGAGAAGAACGTTCTTACACCATCGATATTCTGAAAGGAATCAAGACTATCCAGAAAACCAAGAAAGAAATGGCCGGTTCAGAGAAAGGAAAGCTATTGCCTACAGACATTGGAACTGTGGTCAATGACTTCTTGATGAGCAATTTCCCTAACATCATGGATTATAACTTCACGGCAAATGTGGAGCAAAAGTTTGATGACATTGCAGAAGGGAAAACCGACTGGAACAAGTGGATGAAAGACTTTGACAAAGGTTTCGAACCAGAAGTCAAGGAAGTAATGAATGCTCGCAGCGAGCACAAAGCTGGTGAACGTGAGCTAGGAAATGATCCTAAGACAGGTAAGCCTGTATTCGTGAAAATCGGAAGATTTGGTCCTGTCGTACAGATTGGCTCTGCAGAAGACTCAGAAAAGCCTACTTTCGCCCAGTTGCCTGCCGATAAGAGTATCGAGACCATTACCTTAGAAGAAGCTTTGGAATTGTTTAAGCTTCCTCGTGAAGTTGGTGAATATGAAGGCTCATCTGTCAGCATTGGAGCAGGAAGGTTCGGCCCTTACGTGCTTCACAACCGCAAGTATGTGTCAATCCCGAAGGGAGAAGATCCGATGAGCATCACGCTTGAAAAAGCCATAGAACTTATCAACGAGAAACGTCAAGCAGAGCAACAGCGTCACATCAAGACTTTCGATGAAGACGAAAAGATGGAGCTCTTAAATGGACGCTATGGTCCTTACATCGCATACGACGGCAAGAACTATCGCATCCCAAAGAGCAAACAGGAAAACGTGGAAGAGTTGAGCTACGAGGAGTGTATGACCATCGTCAAGGAATCTCCTGAGCCAAAAGCTAGCCGACGCAAGAAATAATCCTATAGGAATCAAACATCTATGAAGTCTATCATCATCATCGGATACATGGGTGCCGGCAAGACCACCGTGGGCAAGGCACTCGCCAAGGAACTAGGTGTCATGTTCTACGACCTCGATTGGTATATTGAGACTCGTATGCGCAAGACTGTGAAGCAAATCTTCGACGAAAGTGGCGAAGAGGGATTCCGACAAATAGAGCACAACATGCTGCATGAAGTGGCTGAGTTTGAGAACGTAGTGGTAAGTTGTGGCGGAGGAACGCCTTGTTTCTTCGACAACATGGACTACATGAACCAACTTGGCGAGACGGTATATCTCAAGGCGACACCAGAAACCCTCTATGCCCACCTGAAAATGGGCAAGGGAGTGAGACCTTTGTTGCTCAACAAGACCCCAGAAGAAGTTGAAATCTTCATCAAAGAACAACTTCAGAAACGCGAGCCTTTCTATGAGAAAGCTAAATATGTGTTCGACATTAACATCATGGACAATTTTGACAAGATTAACGATACCGTTCAGCAGATTCGCCATCTGCTGAACGTATAATTTTCAGAAAATGAAGAAATGGACTATTGAAGACTCGAAGGAGCTCTACAACATCAATGGTTGGGGCACTTCTTACTTTGGCATCAACGAAAAGGGTGATGTCTATGTAACTCCATGCAAGGACAACACGCAGATTGACTTACGTGATATCATGGACGAGTTAGCACTACGAGACATCAACGCTCCCGTATTGCTCCGTTTTCCAGACATCCTCGACAACCGCATTGAGAAAACAGCCAGTTGTTTTCAAAAAGCCAAGGAAGAGTATGGCTACAAAGGAGAAAACTTTGTCATCTACCCTATCAAGGTAAATCAGATGCAGCCTGTCGTCGAAGAGATTATCTCTCACGGCAAGAAATTTAATCTCGGTCTAGAAGCTGGTTCAAAGCCTGAGCTTCATGCTGTCATCGCCGTACAGTGCCAGAGCGACTCGCTCATCATCTGCAATGGCTACAAGGACGAGAGCTACATCGAGCTTGCCTTGCTCGCACAGAAAATGGGCAAGCGCATCTTTATCGTGGTGGAAAAGCTGAATGAGCTCGACATCATTGCCAAGGCTGCCAAAAAACTCAACGTGCGTCCAAACATCGGCATTCGTATCAAGCTGGCCTCCTCTGGCTCAGGCAAATGGGCAGAGAGCGGTGGAGACGCATCAAAGTTTGGCTTGACCAGTGCCGAGTTGCTCACAGCACTCAACAAAATAGACGAGATGGGCTTCCACGACTGCCTGCGTCTCATCCATTTCCATATAGGAAGCCAGATTACCAAGATTCGCCGTATTCAGACAGCCCTTCGTGAGGCAGCACAGTTCTACATCAACCTCCATAAGATGGGCTACAACGTAGATTTCGTGGATTGTGGAGGTGGTCTTGGCGTCGATTATGACGGCACTCGTTCTTCAAGCAGCGAGAGCTCCGTGAACTATTCTATCCAAGAATATGTAAACGACTGCGTTTATACCTTTGTGGATGCAGCCAACAAGAACAACATTGAGCACCCTAACCTCATCACGGAGAGCGGTCGTTCGCTCTCTGCCCACCACTCTGTCTTAGTGATTGACGTACTGGAGACAGCATCCCTACCAGAGATGCCAGAGGAGTTTGAGGCTAGTGAGAATGACCATCAGTTGGTAAAAGACCTCTATGAGATTTGGGACAATCTCAACCCTCGCAACATGTTGGAAGATTGGCATGATGCTGAGCAAATCCGAGACGAGGCGTTGGAACTCTTCTCTCATGGTATTGTTGACTTAAAAACCCGTGCAGAGATTGAGGCAATGTATTGGAGCGTGTGCCATGAGATCAACAATCTCGCCAAGCACATGAAGCACATTCCTGAAGAATTGCGAGGCTTAGACAAATTACTTGCCGACAAGTATTTCTGCAATTTTTCTTTGTTCCAGAGCTTACCAGACAGTTGGGCGATAGACCAGCTCTTCCCTATCATGCCTATCCAGCGATTGGACGAGCGTCCTACTCGCAACGCTACCTTGCAAGACATTACTTGCGACAGCGATGGCAAGATAGCCAACTTTGTGACCGATGGACACATTGGACATGTTCTGCCACTCCATTCTCTCAAGAAGAACGAACCTTATTATCTCGGTGTATTTCTCGTAGGAGCTTACCAAGAGATTCTTGGCGACATGCACAATCTCTTCGGCGACACCAATGCCGCCCACATCTCCGTGAAGGATGGCAAATACAATATTGACCAAATATTCGATGGCGAGACTGTAGAGGAAGTCTTGGATTACGTACAGTACAATCCTAAGAAACTCGTTCGCCAACTAGAGCAATGGGTAACCAAGAGCGTAAAGGAAGGTAAGATTTCACTCGATGAAGGCAAGGAATTCCT
>CAVKNU010000054.1:0-14690 GCA_963657465.1 Lachnospiraceae bacterium | reverse complement strand
TAGATGGCAATGTCCAAGGAGTTGTGGTCCATGCAATGAAATAAGGCTTACCCCACTTCGTCCACTCAGCCTTAGGGTCCTTGATGAGGAACTGTACAGTGGTGGTCAAGTCCTTCACGTCACGATAGCAACCTGGCTGGTTCAACTCGTGTGAGCTAAGACCTGTACCTGCACCTGGAGAATAAGGTTGGATAGTATAACCCTTGTAGAGCAAGCCCTTGTTATAGAGCTGCTTGAGAAGCCACCAAAGGGTCTCGATGTACTTGTTGTCGTAGGTGATGTAAGGATGGTCGAGGTCCACGAAGTAACCCATCTTCTCAGTCAGCTCGCGCCACTCAGCCGTAAACTTCATCACATTCTCACGACACTTATGGTTATAGTCCTCTGTAGATATATATTTCTCGGAAGCCTTGTTGTCAATATCCTTCTTGGTAATACCCAGTTCTTTCTCGACGCCCAGTTCCACAGGAAGACCGTGAGTATCCCAACCCGCCTTACGGTGAACCTGGAATCCCTTCATCGTCTTGTATCTGTTGAAAGTATCCTTGATACTACGTGCCAACACGTGGTGGATACCAGGGTGTCCATTTGCAGATGGAGGTCCCTCGAAGAAGATAAACTGAGGGCAGCCTTCACGCTCATCAATAGACTTGTGGAAGATGTCATTCTTCTCCCACTCTGCTAAAACGTCATTGTTGGTCTTCATCAAGTTCAGACCGTTGTGCTCAGCAAATTTCTTAGCCATATTCTTTTATAATTTATATTTTGTTATTTCTTTTGGGCGCAAAGTTACTAAAAAAATATCGTTTGCCGAAAAAAATAATATATTTTTCCTATATATTTAACACAAAGAATCCTCCAAATGACTTACAGAGTTTTTTCTGTAAGTCATTTGGAGGATTAAACAAGTCATTTCTTAAGCCTCAACCTGTTGTTTCTTGTGAGACTTCATGATGTTTCCTATAAGTTTTCTGCTTCTTGCAACCAAATAGTTGAAGTCGCATCAGATGGCATACGCCAATCTCCACGCGGACTGAGACTTACGCTTCCCACTTTTGGGCCATCAGGCAAACAACTACGCTTGAATTGTTGATTGAAGAAACGGCGTACAAATGTTCTCAACCATTTTTTTATCGTTTCTTCGTCATATGAATCAGGATCATTATCGCTGATTTTTACATGCTCACTGGTTGTATCGATGAAAGCTTTCTTAGCCAACATGTATATTTTTGCAGGACGAAAACCAAAGCGCAAAAAATAATAGAGAAAGAAATCGTGAAGCTCGTATGGCCCCACCAAATCTTCTGTTTTTTGTTTTATATTACCATTTTCATCTGCAGGTATCAATTCTGGGCTGATTGGCGTATCGATGATGTCGCGCAAAGTAATGCGACTCTCATCATCCATTCCACTTTCTGCTACATAATTGACCAAATGGCGAATCAAAGTTTTTGGGATACTTGCATTAACCCCGTACATACTCATGTGATCGCCATTATAGGTAGCCCATCCCAAGGCTAATTCTGAAAGGTCTCCTGTTCCAACAACCATACCTCCCATTTTGTTAGCTAAATCCATCAAAATTTGTGTTCTTTCACGAGCTTGTGAATTCTCGTACGTGACATCATGAACGCTAGCGTCTTGGCCAATGTCTTTAAAGTGTTGTGTAACAGCTTTGGCGATACTAATCTCTTTTATAGTGATGCCCAGACTTTGCATAAGTGAAATGGCATTATTATAGGTGCGGTTGGTTGTGCCAAATCCAGGCATAGTAACTCCAACAATACCTTTGCGGTTCATCTTTAACTTATCAAAAGTCTTTACACATACTAGTAATGCCAAAGTAGAGTCCAATCCTCCACTAATGCCAACGACTACAGTCTTAGAATGTGTGTGTACGATGCGTTTGGCCAATCCCATCACTTGAATGTTGAATATCTCTTCGCAAGAAGCCTTCATGTCTGAAGAAGATGGTATAAACGGGTGTGGGTTAACAACTCGCTCCAATATGAAGTCACGTTCATTTTCGGCAGATTGAGCATCGATAGTTGTAATGCCAAACTGGTGGTCGAGCACGGAAAATTTGATGTTGCGCTGTGCATTAACATAGGTAGAATTAGTACGACGTTCAGAACGTAGCTTTTCTACATCTATTTGTGCGACAACCAGCTGCGCATTTAGTGCGAAACGTTCGCTTTCTTTCAATAAATTACCATTCTCGTAAATCAGGGCATTGCCCCCATATACAACATCCTGTGTGCTTTCACCAAATCCACAGGAGCTATATATATATCCTGTGATGGTACGTGCGCTCTGTTGGCTTATGAGACTTTTCAAATAGTCATGTTTTCCAATCAACTCATCGCTTGCAGAAAGATTGAATATCAGGTCGGCACCTGCTAGCGCCAGTTTGTTGCTAGGTGGTGCTGGTGCCCATACATCTTCACATATTTCAACGCCAAATTGCAAGCCGTCAAAAGTACGGAATATCTGAACGTCAGGTGTCAACTTCATTTTATGTCCGGCATATCTCACTTCACATTCACGTAAATCTTGTGAGGAGGCAAACCAACGTTTCTCATAAAACTCACTATAATTTGGCAAGTATGTCTTTGGTACGATACCTAGAATTTGACCTCGCTGAATGACTATAGCGCAGTTGAGCAATAAGTCGCCTACTACAATTGGTGCTCCTACAATAGATATAATATCCAATTTACGTGTAAAGTCTAGAAGCATCATTATACCTTGCTCTGCGCCTTCCAACAATATTTGTTGGCGGAATAGGTCTTGGCAGGTGTAACCTGTGATGGACAATTCTGGGAACGTAATGATTTCTACACCCTTACCTTCTGCTTGTGCGATTTGCTCTTCTATCTGTTGTGTGTTGAATATTACGTCTCCCACCTTTACAGATGGGATGGCACTTGCTACCTTGATAAATCCGTACTTCATGTTTTTATGTAATTATAATGAATAGTTATTTTATTGTCACCTGAGTGGCACCATATCCATATTCTTGGAATGAAGCATCTTGATAGGTGCATGGTTTGAATCGATAGGTCAACTCATGAATGATGGCTTGGCGTAATACTCCCTCACCCTTTCCATGGATGAAAATGATTTTCTGACCTTTTTTCTTACGGTACTGCATCATTACTTTCTTGAATTCATCCAACTGGTAATGTAGGATATCTGCAGAATTCATTCCGGTAGTTGTCTCTAGAATTTTTTCGGCATGAAGATCAACCACTACTGTGCCATCATCTTTTTTGTTCTTTTTTTCGCTATTTGTCACAATCTTCTCTTCTTTATACATTTGCTCTTTTAAACGTTTTGAATCGATGACTAATGGACGAGCAACCTCATCATTCTTGACGATTGTATAGAGAAGAGCTGGTTGTTCGAAGAATACATTATCTTCAAAGATGTGCAACTTGTAGAATTTGACAGGGTCGAGGCGAAATTGCACATCAATGGCAGGCTTTAGTAAGAAAGGCTTATCTTTCTTGTAGGCAAGCATTTGAATAGCAATATGTCCCATGTCATTGAGAACTTCACGACCAAATTCCTCTATAAATAATTTAGTGTTGGGCTCTACTTCACCCACATATTTCAATGTCCATGCATTTCCTTCAGCAATGAGGTAAGAGAAATGAACATAATAATTACTATCGTTGACGAGATATGTCTCAAATTTTGTATGAGTTACTTCTTTGATGTCAATAGGTACAAAAGCCAAATAAGCACTGAGTTTATTGCCTCCGTCGCGTTCTTTGGCTGGTGCACGGAAAGTGATTTCACGGTCGGCAGCATCATATTCCTCAACATTCATATCCACTTGATTGTCATGCTCGTTGAGAATAGACTTGATGCTTCGGCTATCATTATGCAATTCTGTATTGGCATGTTCCTCGGCTTTTTGCTTGGCATCCATCTTAGCAGAAATCATTTTGCCCATGGCATAGTCATCTTGTTCGACGATAACCACGTCATTTATGGCAGTTGGAATTTGAAAACCGTCTTCGTCTTCCACCAGTACGATGTCTTTACCTTGAAAGCCTGCAACCTTACCGCCGCCAACATCGCTCAAAAATCTTACTTTATCTCCTATTTTCATAGTTATTTATCTCCTATTTTTATTCTATTATAGGTGCAAAGATACTAAAGATTTTGGCAGTGAACAAAATTTTATCACATTTTTGCATTAAGTTGCAAGATTTTTTATATCTTTGCCGTAGTAATAATCAAAAACACGAGTGATATGATAACATTCCCATGTGCCAAGATAAATCTTGGACTCAATATCGTAAGCAAGAGAGAAGACGGATACCACAATCTTGAGACCGTTTTCTACCCTATCCCAATCTATGATGCGTTGGAGATTAAATATATGGATGAAAAATTTCCGAGTGACGTACCATGTGATTTGAAGATTACAGGTAATGTCGTGGATTGTGACGAGCAGAACAATTTGGTAGTAAAGGCATATAATCTATTAGCTGCCGACTATAAACTTCCTCGTGTTCACGCCCATCTTGTAAAACGAATCCCATCGCAAGCAGGCTTGGGTGGTGGCTCTTCTGATGCAGCATTTATGATTCGTCTGCTTGACGAACGCTTCCGTCTCAACATCGGCAATCCTGAGATGGAACGTTATGCAGCTCGATTGGGTGCGGATTGTGCCTTCTTCATCACTGCCGACCCAGAGGATGGCGATACAACATGCTATGCAAAAGGTATCGGCAACGAATTGATGCCTGTAAGTGGTCCTGGTGATAACATGAAAGGATATTACATTGTTGTAGTAAAACGCGACGATATTGCCGTAAGCACCAAAGAGGCATATGCTGCCATCACTCCTAGGCAACCAACCAAATGCTGTCGCGACATTGTACGACAGCCTATCGAAACTTGGAGAGACGAACTCATCAATGACTTTGAGGCTCCTATCTTTGCCATCCATCCTGAGCTTGCCGAAATCAAGCAGAAGCTCTACAACCTCGGAGCAACATACGCAGCCATGAGTGGTAGCGGAAGTGCCATCTTTGGCATTTTCAAAAACAAGCCTGCCCACATAGAAGAACAATTTGAAGGTGTTTTCTGCAAGACAATGAAACTTTAATCTTTTAATGTTATTATACTAAGGATGAACGAACAGACACACCAGAAACTAATGGAAATCAAGCGAAGTTTTCGCTTGCTGATGAATGGTCCTGGCTCACAATCCATGCGTGACAAGGGATTAGGATACAAGCTCAACTGGGGAGTACCCTTCATAGCGCTCAAGAAAATGGCTACTGAATATGGTAAAGATTATGATCTTGCCATCGAACTATGGAAAGAAGATATACGTGAATGCAAAATTCTCGCAACACTCATCATGCCTGCAGAAAAGATGTTGCCAGAAATCACCGATATCTGGATGGAACAAGTGCAAAGTCAAGAGATGGCAGAAATGCTAGCTTTCAATCTACTTCAACATGTGGATTATGCACCTATCATCGCTTACCAATGGATTGCTAGTGAAAAGCCACTCTATTTAATTGCAGGCTTTCAACTATTAGCTCGTTTGTTTGCCAATGGGCAACAACCTAACGAACGTGGGATTAACGAGTTCTTAGATCAGGCCAGTGTCTCTCTTCAAGGTGACCACATTGGAGTAAAACATGCTGCAGCCAACAGTGTAATGCGCTTTGCCGACCTGGGTGAAGACTATGAAAAGATTGCTCGTGGTGCCTTAAAGGGTGTCTTTGACATATAAAAACGAGTCCCGCAGATTTACGCTGGTTTTTCTAATTTTCAATTCTTCGCTTGTGGAGATAAAACAGTTTAAATCTGCGGGACTTCTTCAACCCTATTATAGGAAGTACTTACGGTATTCGTTTTCAAAGTTCGGGGTGAAGACACCCTTGCCAATATTCTCTATTATCTCTTCTGGGCTCCAGAGCCTACCACCAGCCAGTTCTTCTTGGCTAGGTTTTACATCACCGTCATACACACAGCGGTGCACATAGACCAACTCTTTCTCCCGTTTGCTTTCAAATACATAATGTCCCAAAGACTCAGGAGTAAAATCAGTGATGCCTAATTCTTCACGCACCTCACGATGTAAAGCTTGTTCTACACTCTCACCCAAATCGACATGTCCCCCACATGCGGTATCCCATTTGTCTGGCTGAATATCTTTCCATGCAGGACGATGTTGCAGATACAATTCTCCTCGGCTATTGAAAACATGGAGATGCACTACAGGATGCAATATCTTGCTTCCATCATGGGCATGACCACGACTAATGCTTCCCAAGATGTTTCCCATTTCATCCACCACAGGAAACTGTTCCTCTTTATTATCAAGCATAACTATGAATTTATAATGTTGCGTAATCTTCTGAATATCTCAACATTTGATGAGTATAACTTTCTGTATAATCGAGACTTACATCTATAGGAATTCCTTCTTCGTCATGTTTCACCTTCATCCATGGATTGATAAATCCCTTGTAAGGTGCCCAGTCTAGTTGTTTGTAACGAGCCAAAACTTCATGATGCAATTCAGGATCTATATTGACAGCATATTTTTCTACCAACATGTGAGCAGCTTCAAAATCACCCTCGCTCTTAATTCGTTGTATCTCTGCCAATAAGGTTCCGAAAGCTCGACGCAATGCAGGATAGTCGTTTATCCTTACATAGCTTTTATTGTCTTTTTTCACCATTTCTATAGCCCCACCGCTATGTTCCAATGTCCAATATGCGATGAGAGCTCGGTTACGCATATGAGCCTCCTCTATCTTATCTCCTTCTTTAATACGAATGGTTTGTGTCATGAGTCCATTCATTAAGTAGGTATAATACTGAGCCTTGTATGCTTCATCATTAGGTGTCAAGCCTAATTCTACCAATTTATGGTCAGCCACATAATAGAGTCCGAAGAGGTCGGCTCTAGCTTCTTCGATGGTGTTGCCGTATGCTTTCAGTGCATCTGGGTCTGTGCCAGGGAGTAATTGTCCACTTCCATGGCCGAGGCATTCATGCAAATCGGTATGCAGGTCGTCGGTTATATCGCCATATTTATTAATAAGAGCTATGGTTTTAGAGTCGATAACAAACTCTTCACGAAAGCCATTGCCTTGGGCAGCTTTATTGTAAGCTTCTGTCAGATTGCCAATTGTTACACTTTTAGATCCATGTGTCTGGCGAATCCAATTGGAATTAGGCAAGTTAATGCCTATGGCAGAGGCTGGGTATTCGTCGCCTCCCAACATTGCTGCACAAATCACATTAGCTGTGACACCTTTTACTTTTGGTTTGCGGAATCGAGAATCCACAGGTGAATGATTTTCAAACCATTGAGCATTTTCGCTGATGATTTGGGTGCGTTTTGTCGCTTCCAAATCTTTGTATTCCACAATGCCTTCCCAGGTTCCCTTCAAGCCTAAAGGGTCACCATATACCTCGATAAAGCCATTTATGAAATCAATCATTCCTTCGTGTTGCTCTACCCAAGCTATACTATATCGGTCAAAGTCCTCGAGGTCACCTGTGCGATAGAACTTAACCAAAAGATCGATTACATGTTTTTGCTCCTCATTTTCTGCAAACTTTTGAGCTTTGAGTAACCATGATACAATTTCTTTAATGGCAGCACCGTACATGCCATTTTCTGTCCATGTTAATTCAACCAACTCGCCATTACGTTTTGCCAATTTGGAGTTGAGTCCATAAGAAGGTGGCATCATGTTTTCAGAAGATTTCATCCGATTATAGTATCTTTCAACTTCGGCTTGTGTCACACCTTCATAGAAATTGCAAGCAGAAGTCATGACGAGATCTTCGCCATCAGTCTGATTAACACGTTTAGGTAATATATTTGAATCAAAAATGACAGGCACAAGCTCGTCAAGTAAATCTTCCTTGGTTTCGCCACGCCGTAACGGTAGGACATCATCTGCTAAATCTGTGACCACTTGATAGAAGAAGTCTTCAGAGAAATGTGGCTCAAACTTTTCGCAACCATAATGGTGATAAATTCCGCTTGAAAACCATACTCGTTTTAGATAGGTTTCAAGTGCTTTGAAATCCTTGCTTGTTCGATTACCTATATAATGTTTATATATAGCTTCCAAGGTCTTACGAATACGAAGGTTATATTTGCCTTGTTGATCAAATGTAATGTCACGCCCCATCAATGTAGCCTTTGACAGACAGTAAATGTATAATTTCTGTGAGAGCGAAAGCTTTTCAAAACCATTCAGTCGATAGCGCAACATTTGCAAGTCGGCAAAACGCTCGTCTGAATAACAGAACTGATGAATATCGTTTGTCATTTTATAATTTCAGTTTACTTTTTTCTACTTTTTTTCTTAACTCCAACAAGCATCTCAGGATGTAATTGAAAATATTGCATTTTATAGTCGCGTGGAGTACAATTTTGCAATTTATAGAAGGCTGAATAGAAACTTTGTCGATTGGCGAATCCCACCATCTCGGCAACCTCTTCCATCGTGAGCTCACGATAACGTTTATCTACGAGTATGCTCATCGCTTCATCGATGCGATATTTGTTGACAAGAGTCGAATAGTTCATGTGGAATTTTACACTTACAACAGCTGATATATATCGGGTATTTGTACCAAGATCAATTGCCAATTGTTTAGCAGAGTAATCCTTATCCAAAAATTTTTTTTGGATGAGCAATTTGTCCAATATTTTGTGATGTAACCCATCCATGACAGCAGGATTGATGGTGTCACGATAGGCGGCAGAGTGTTCTTGCGTTTCTCTAATGTTATACTTTGACATGATTTTACGTTAGTAAATTGTTTTTTATAATGCAAAATTACTCACTTTTTTTCAATCTTCCAACAAAAAAGCACTTTTTTTTAAAAAGTTTACTACCTTTGCACGAAATTAGTGTGAAATGCAAATTAAAACAATCTTAAAAAACTATTTTGGTTATGATTCCTTCCGCCAAAATCAGGAAGCAATCATCCATGAAACAATGCAAGGTAATGATAGCCTTGTATTGATGCCTACAGGTGGGGGCAAGAGCCTTTGCTATCAAATACCTGCGTTGGTCATGCCAGGTACAGCCGTTGTCATATCTCCACTTATCAGTTTGATGCACGATCAAGTGGAAGCGCTCAAGGCAAACGGTATTCCGGCGGAGGCATTGAACAGTGAAAATGATATGACTGATGAAACTATAATTCGACGGCGTTGTATGTCGGGTGATTTGAAAATAATTTACGTTTCACCAGAAAGGCTTATCACTGAAATACCTTATCTATTCAGTAAGATGCAAATTTCTCTCTTTGCCATTGATGAAGCACATTGTATCAGTCAATGGGGACACGATTTCCGCCCTGAATATTCTCAGTTGGGATTACTGCATGAAAAATTTCAGGGTGTCCCTGTCATGGCTTTGACTGCCACGGCTGATAAAATAACTCGTCAAGATATTATTCGCCAACTCCATCTTAAAGGCAAGACTTTTGTAAGCAGTTTCGACCGTCCAAATTTAAGTTTGGCAGTGCGTCGAAGTGGCACGAAAGCAGAAAAAATGAAATTTATTTATCGTTTTATTGCTATGCGAAAAAATGAAGCAGGCATAATTTACTGTTTGTCACGCAAAAATGCAGAGATGGTGACAGAAGAACTTAAAAAACATGGTGTTAATGCGGCAACTTACCATGCGGGCTTATCCCATGTAGAGCGATCTTCTGTACAAGAACGCTTCAAAATGGATCAAATTCAAGTGGTTTGCGCTACAATTGCTTTTGGCATGGGTATTGACAAGGCAAATGTACGATGGGTCATCCATTATAATATGCCTAAGAGTATTGAAAGTTTTTATCAAGAAATCGGTCGTGCAGGACGAGATGGTGGTGCAGCTGACACTGTGCTTTTCTATTCTATGGCTGATATTATCCAATTGCGTAAGTTTGCAGAAGACAGTGGGCAACGTGAAATCAATATGGAGAAATTGCGTCGTATGCAAGAATACGCAGAATCGCGAGTTTGTCGTCGCCGCATTCTGCTCAATTATTTTGGAGAGACTTCATCGCATGATTGTGGACACTGTGATGTGTGTGCCAATCCTCCTCGTACTTTTGATGGCACGATTCTTGTCCAAAAAGCTTTGAGTGCAATTATTCGTGCTGGAGAAAAAATACATGTAAATACTTGTATTGATATCTTGCGTGGTAATTGTTCAGCCTTTGTATTACACCATCAATACAATGAGCTGAAAACATTTGGTGTTGGCAGAGATACTAGTGTAAAAGATTGGCAAGACTATCTCTTGCAAATGATGCAGATGGGATTTTTTGAAATAGCTTATAACGAGCATAATGCAATGAAAGTGACGAGCTTGGGGTGGGATGTGTTGAAAGGAAAACATCCGGTACAACTGGCTGTCATACAACGGAAAGATTCCACTCCTGAAGTTCATGTTCGACACGTTTTTGTCACAAAGAAAAAAGCAGAAAAAGGACTTTATGAACGCCTTCGCCAGCTTCGTAAACAATTAGCTGATGAACAAGGTTACCCTCCATATATTATTTTGTCAGATCAAAGCTTGCATGAATTAGCAACAATGAAACCTACTACATTGGAGCAATTTGGATTGATTCATGGCATAGGTGAATTTAAACGCAAGAAATATGGTGAAATATTTTTGAAAGAAATTGAAAAGTCATCCAAAGGTGAGTCCTTATTTGACTAAAAAATGAAAAGAGAGCAACTATTTTGCTCTCTTTTTCACTTCTAATTGTGGTATTTTCAATTTTTGGCCAGCTTTAACTTGGGTTGTTCCATTAAGTGCTTCGACATAGCATTCCATGCCAGAACCCAAATAGCGTTTGCTCAAACTTGCAAGTGTTTCACCATTTTTCACTATGACAGTTTGTGCCACGCCTGTAATTCGGTAAGCTCCTGTGCGGATACGTGGGTCTGCGTCATATTTGTCAGAGGCATTTGGGGGATTTTTAGTTCCAATCTTGCTCTCTTTTTCTGTATCTGAAACTTTGCTATTTTCTTTGGGAGCTTCTTTATGAGTTGCTTTTTGCTTTGTTGTTTCTGTCTCAGCCAATTTTACCGCTTCGCTTGCCTTAACCATTCGGATGCTATCCTCAATCGCTTTCTTCTTTAAACGCTCTTGAGTAGTATCAGTAACCATGGCACTTGTTGTTGGTTGTATATGAGTTCTTGATTGTTTATTTATTGTTGTCAACTGTAATGCCAAATGATCCCTTTGAGCAGCCATCTTGCCATAATTGAACGCAAACCAACACATGCCTCCAATCATTGCAACTAATAGCAAACTTGCTGCCACAACAAGGTATTTGGGAAGTACTATATGATGCTTGTCTATAGTAAACTTTTCTTCCTCCAATTCTGCTTCTACCTCATTTTCAATATCTTCTTCAGGTTCATTCTCGGTTTTGATATCATTTTCTTTTTCAAATTTGCTTGGCTTTGTATCTGTAACAACGGGGATTGGGATATCCTCTGTTTTTGCAGCCTCTTTTTCTTCTAATTTTTCAGTAGTAGGAGTAATTTCTGCGTCAAAAACATGGATGCATTGTTCTTCATAAGAACCACTAGCAGATGCTTCTTCTAGAGAAGTATCATTCTTTTCTTTTATAGCATCTTTTTCATCTTGTTCATGTTCTATTTCCTCCATGTGGGCGAACTTCTCATCAATTTCAGAGAAATCAACGCCATCATTCACTACTACTGTTTCGAACTGTGCAAAAGGCTTGTTGACAATTTCTTTCAAAATGTTGTCGGGAGTAAAAGTCACCTTGTCTCTTCCTTCGATAAGAATGCGCTCGCCTGTATTGACATCAATACTTTCACGGTCTTTCACACTTGTTACTTTAAAAGTTCCCAACCATTTCATCTTCAAAAGTTTGTCTTCTTGTAATCCTTTGTTGGCAACTTCAAACATTGACTTAATGAAGCCTTCTGCATCTGTCTGGCTTATTCCACACTTTGTTGATAAGGCCTTGGCTAATATTGGCAGGCTGGATTTATTCATCTTCATCTCCTCCATTTTTTAGTTTTTCTTTGATAGAAGCAACAGGACGAAATGAGAGTACCATCTTGGGTGGAATAAGCTGACGCTTCTTCGTTGTTGGATTTACTACAACTCGTTCCATTCGCTTTTTCACTTCAAATGTTCCGAACCCCGGAATAGTAATAGGCTCACTATTCTCAAATTCGGAAATCATAATGTCTATCACACGACGAACCATCTTTTGGGTCTCATCTTGTAAATAACCTGTTTGTTGTGCGAGCTCATTTATATACTCTTTATTATTCATACAATTTCACCGTATAAGTCGAATTCTTCACTAGACGTTATTTTAACTTGATAAAAGTTGCCCACTCTTAAGCGCTTCTCTGATTGGATAAGTACCTCAGGATCAACTTCTGGCGAACAAAATTCTGTTCTTCCTATGTAATAATCACCTTCTTTTCTATCAATGATTACTTTCATAGTCTGGTTTACTTTTTCAGCTTCTATTTCGGCGCTGATGTCTTGCTGAAGAGACATCAACTGATCGAGACGTTTTTGTTTTACATCTTCGGGAACATCATCTTCATAGTTCTTAGCGCTGTAAGTACCTTCTTCCTCGGAATAGGCAAAGGCCCCCATGCGTTCAAAACGAGCATCTTTTACAAATTCTATCAATTCTTGAAAATCTTCTTCTGTTTCTCCAGGGAAGCCTACCATCAGTGTGGTACGGATATGAATGCCCGGTACTTTCTCACGAATAGCCTTCAGTAAGTCGATAGTTTCTTGCTTGGTTACATGGCGATGCATACGATTTAGCATATGATCGCTAATGTGTTGGAGAGCAATATCCAAATATTTGCAAACATTTGGTTTTTCACGCATCACATCTAACAAATCCATAGGAAACTGATTTGGGTAAGCATAGTGCAAACGAATCCATTTCACACCTGGGATATCTGCCATCTTACTAATCAGCTCTGTAATATGATGCTTACCATCAATGTCGATACCGTAGTATGTCAACTCTTGCGCAATAATCAGAAATTCCTTCACTCCATTGGCTACGAGTTCATGTACTTCTTGCAGGATGTCATCCATTGGGCGACTAGTATGTTTTCCTGTGATGATAGGGATGGCGCAATAAGCACAATGGCGGTCACATCCTTCCGCTATTTTCACATAAGCATAATGGTTAGGAGTTGTCAGATGGCGTTTCCCGTCACAAGAAGAAATGTCGGCCTTACCTAATTCTGTTAATAATTGCTTGTAGTTAAATTTTCCGTAGAACTTATCAACTTCTGGGATTTCTGCTTCTAATTCTTTTTGATAACGTTGTGAAAGGCATCCCATCACGTAAAGCTTATTTAAACGACCTTCTTGCTTGCGTTGCACAAATTCCAAGATGGTGTCAATGCTCTCTTGTTTGGCATCTTCTATGAAACCACAAGTATTGATGACTGCAATTTCACCTTGTGGGCGTTTGGAATCATGTACACAATGATAGCCGTTAGCTTCAAACTGCTTCATCAACAACTCACTGTCAACCAGGTTTTTGGAGCAGCCCATTGTAATAATATCTATTTCGTTTTTCTTCACGATGTTCTACTTTCTTATTTAAATAATGAATCTACAAATTCTTTTTTATTGAAGAGCTGAAGGTCTTCCATGCCTTCACCGAGTCCAATATATTTTACTGGAACTTTCAATTGATCTGAAATGCCAATCACAACTCCACCCTTTGCTGTACCGTCAAGTTTGGTGATAGCCAACGAAGTAATATTAGTAACAGCAGAGAACTGTTTTGCTTGTTCAAAGGCATTTTGTCCTGTGCTTCCATCTAGCACGAGCATTACCTCATCTGGTGCTTCAGGGAGCACTTTCTTCATGACATCTTTTATCTTCTTGAGTTCATTCATCAAGCCTACTTTGTTGTGAAGACGACCTGCTGTGTCGATGAGCACAACGTCGGCTCCATTAGCCTTGGCACTCTGAAGTGTATCGAAAGCCACAGATGCAGGATCTGAACCCATCTGTTGCTTAACGACTGGCACCCCTACTCTTTCCCCCCAAATACAAATCTGCTCCACGGCTGCAGCGCGGAAAGTATCTGCAGCACCGAGATAGACTTTCTTTCCGGCTTTCTTGAATTGGTAGGCTAATTTTCCAATAGTAGTGGTCTTGCCCACCCCATTCACACCAACAATCAGTATGACATAAGGTTTGTGGTCGGTAGGCAAATCCCAGTTTTCATTGTCATCTGAATGATTTTCTGCTAGTAGATTTGCTATTTCTTCTCGAAGAATTTTGTTGAGTTCACTAGTGGATACATATTTGTCACGGGCCACACGCTCTTCGATGCGATGAATGATTTTGACTGTGGTTTCCACACCCACATCAGAAGTAATGAGCACTTCTTCCAAATCATCTAGCACATCGTCATCTACAGTTGACTTTCCTGCCACTGCACGTGCTAACTTGCTAAACACACTCTCCTTGGTCTTTTCCAAACCCTTATCGAGAGTCTCTTTTTTCTTATTACTAAATAATCCAAATAATCCCATAAAGTATGATTTTTGCAAGCAAGAGATTTTTCATGCTTTTTGTTTGCAAATTTAGATAAAATTTTCGAATTATAAGCCAGTAGAATAAAAAACTTGAATG
>CAVKNU010000053.1:0-15297 GCA_963657465.1 Lachnospiraceae bacterium | reverse complement strand
TGTTGCCAAAATCAAAAGCAAAACTTTTTTCTTCATTTTGTTCTATCGCTATTTTTATACAAAGTTTTCCGTCATACCTATACCCTATCTTAGGCTATAGTGATATTTACCTGATTTTATCTTTTTGGTTTTCTGATTTGGAAAGACCAATGTAGCCGAGGTGTTGGCTGGAACTTCCACATTCCATATCAACTTCCCGTCTGTCGTTCTCTCCCAGCAACTCTTAATGAGTCCATACGGAGAAAGATGGGAAGTTTCCACCTTATTTAATATAGAGACACCAAAGTCTGGTTTGATTTCAATTTCCTTAAAACCAGGCTTCAAAGGTCTGATTCCTCCCAATCGCTCATAACACCAAGGCAGGAGGTCGCCCAAAAGCATCACATGGTTGCCACTATTCATGGCGGGATCGGCTGTGTTTCCATTCCATAGTTCCCATATTGTGGTGGCTCCATTCTCTATCATATACCCCCAACCAGGATAAGAAGTTTGGGTGGCAATCTTGTAAGCGACATCACCATGTCCACTGTCTGAAAGATAGCGCATCAACCACTGGATGCCTATCACGCCACAAGAAACATGCTCATCATTGGCAGCTATCACATCCAAGAGATTGCGCTCCACAGCCCCCTTGCTTTCCTCAGGCACAAATCCCATCGCCAATGGTAGGAGATTTGCCGTAATGGTATTGTTGTCGTACTTGCCATCTTTCAAGAAAGTACGATTGATGGCAGCAATCATGTCCGCTGCCTCTTGTTCATATTTCGAGCAATCTTCCGAAATGTTCTGCATATTCGCATACCTTGCCATCATCTGACAGAGATAAGCATAATAACAAGAGCTCATCAGTGAGCCATTAGTAATTCTCTTCGGGTCTTTGCTGAATATCATATCCAAACGCTCTGGTGGCATACACCAATCACCATACTTATCCTTGGTTATCAACCCATCCTTGCTGAACTTTTCTTTCATATACGACAAGAATCGCTTGATGGAATCATAATGCTTGCGTATAGGGGCTTCATCCCCATATTGGCGATATAGCATCTCGCAACCGAAAGGATAAGCTGCTGGCCATGTGATATTGTTCGAATAAAGCCTCCAATAGGCAGGAGACACGTCCGAGATGTTGCCATCCTCTCTTTGCGAATCCTCTATGTCTTGCATCCACTTGGCATAGAGCGCATGGTTGTTCATCAGATAACTTTCTCCTAAACAGCCCGTCGTGCGGTCGCCCAACCATGGCATTCGCTCATCCCGTTGTGGACAATCCAATGGCATACCCTTGTAATTGCTTCGGATGCCTCGACGGGCATTCTCCATCAAACGATTCAAAAGGGAAGGTTTTCCGTTTTCCTCTGCATAGAAGTTCGTTCCATCTTCCGTCATTTCATCCGCCAAGAGTTCCCGTTGAATATCAGACTCAGACAAAGCCTCCAAGCCCTCTATCTCTGCATAACGGAAACCATGATAGGTGAAAGCAATAGTCCACTCGGCATCATTGCCATTGCTGATATAAGTATCTATATTCTCGGCGGAACGAAGATTCTTGGTATAAAGCGATGCACCATCCTTGCCCAATAGTTCAGCATAACGCACCCTTACACTATCTTGACGTAACAATCCTTGCAAATGAAGGCAAACTCGCCCTGTCTCGTTGGTTCCGAAATCCACCAAATAACGCTTAGGCGATACTTTCCAAAGTTTGGCAGGCTTATCCTTTCGATACACGACTATCGGGAGGCTCAAGTTGCCCACCAATTTTCCTTTTGGAGAATGCATGCGTTGAGCTTGCATCCAATGACTGTCATCATATTGCAAATGGAACACATTGCCGAGTTCCTGGGTCGCATCATACATTTCCCCATCATAGAGATTGGAATAGCGGATGGGACCATTCACATTCAGTTTCCATGTATCATCCGTTGCGATAGTATCCGTATGCCCATCCTGATATTCCACAATCAAGTTGAGCAATGCGGTTGGCATACCATATGTGGTACGCACGTTGGTTTGGTAGTGCTGGCGAGGTGCAAAATAGTTTCCCGCACCCAATGTGAGCATCATCACATTTTCTGAGCTTAAGACGTGAGTCACATCGTAGGTATCGTAGATAAGGCTTTTGTTGTAATCAGAAGCAAGAGGAGCCAGTTCACTGTTGCCTATCTTCCGACCATTGATATGAAGTTGATACAAGCCTAATCCACAGACGTGCAAGGTTGCCCTTCGAATCTCACCCAAGGTTTTGAATGATTTGCGCAAGTATCGCGCTGCTACCCGAGAATGCTTGCTATCCGTTTCTCCAGGATATAAAGAATCCGTGCCTATCCAATATCCCTTCCAAGGCGTATTCATCATACCCATAGACCATTTCTGAGGTGTTGTCCACCCGGTCTTTCCCTTATTCGTCGTAACCTGTACCGTCCAATAATACTCATGGTTAGGGAGAAGTCCAAGACCAGACAAACCAATCCACTGGGATTGGTTCGACTTGACGATGCCACTATCCCAGACATCCCCCTCTTGTCTCGCAGCCTTTTCTTGTGAAGATGACACGATGAGACGATAAGCTTTCTGCATCACCTTTTGCTCATCAGATTGCAGCATCCACCCCAATCGAGGCGAAGCCACATCCAATCCCAACGGCTCGGTCCGTCCCTCCACCGTGGGATTGCTCACCCAAACCTTGGCTTGCAAGGAAACACAAAAAAGGCATACACCTATTATTAATATAGTTTTCTTCATCTGGCTTAAAGTTTTTCCAAAGTGAAACAATCCAATGCAGGAACCAATGTCAATGGACTATAGAGTCTGACAGTATTATAGCCTTGCCGCAAACTAACCTTGAAGGTTGCTTCCTTAAAGGTTGGATTCTTGGCATCCACAGGTTGAGTACCCGTATAGAAACCGCCACTCTGCACGCCATTCACCTTCAACATCATCTTCAGGCGAGGGGCATCCACATATCTCACCTTGAGGAGATAGCCGCCACTGGCATCGCTCCAAACATCCTTCCATTCGGCATAGCTCTCTTCCTCGCCACCAACATTAGAAACACACATTCCACCACTTGCTCCTTCTACTGGAACAAACTTAACAGGCATCTTTCTTTTCTCCAAATCATCATAGGCTGAAAGGAAAGCCCACTCCGCCTCATAGCGATTCGCCTCCAATCGCTCCTTGGCCTCAACTCTCATTACCTTGATGCCATGAGCTGGCACCTGGGCGGAAATCAGATTCTTTTCCATCTTCACTTTCTGGTGCTTGATGACATCCCAAGCCTTAGCCTTGCCAGCCAACTCCAAGCTTTCCAAAGGAACAGAAAAGGCAATGACTGAGTCTGATGGGTTATAGAAAGCCACAGCCCTCGTGGTGCCATGCTTCTGCTGCAAGTCTTTCACCATCACATAACCATCGCCTTGTCGCATCGCCACGTATGCTTGCAATCCAAGCGCATCTTGATTGATTGCTATCAAATCCTTGTTTTTCAATAAGGAGAGAGAACGTTCGTTGAGCTTATTCAGGTCGCACCCAATCAACATTGGTGAACTCATCATGCACCACATGCCTACATGTACTTCTTCCTCATTAGGTTTCAGCCCACGCCCCACTTCGAGCATATCCATATCATTGTAATGCCCATCGCCAGCAAAGGCTGAGAGATACATATTCTTGGCGATGATATTCTTGATACTCGACCAACGAGGACGAATATCTGTACTAATTCGCCAAGAGGTTGCCATCTGTCTAGCCCACGTACCAGGAAAGGCCCATCTACAGATATTGATAGAAACAGGATGACCAGCCTCTTGCTTGATGGCATCACATATCGCCTGATAACGCTTTTTTTCTTCTAAATCAAGCCAAGTGCCAGCTCCACAGTAATCAATCTTGATGAAATCATATCCCCAATCGTGGAAATAGAGACGAGCATCTTGCAACTCATGCCCATACAGTCCTGCCCCAAAACCATTCTCATCGTCATCATAACGAGAGCCACAAGTATTGGCACCTGCATCCGAATAGATTCCCGCCTTCAATCCAAGTCTATGGATATAATCAGCCACAACTTTCATACCATTTGGAAATCTCTTTGGATGTGGATGCATCAATCCCGTAGAATCTCGCCATCCAAAGAAGCCATCATCTATATTAATATGGTTATATCCCAAATCTTTCAACCCCAAGCGCACCATAGCATCTGCCTGTGTACGAATGAGCGAATCACTGATGTTGACATGAAAGGTATTCCAAGAACTCCATCCCATGATAGGAGGAGCAACCTGAGCTGAAACTTGAAATGGCAACACTGCCATCAAGCAACCTATCACAATAGTTTTCTTCTTATTCATTTTTTAGCCTCATTATGTTTTTAATTATCATTGCAATACAACCGCAAAGTTACAAATAAAAACGAAAGTTACACTTGCATTTCTATACAAAATTCAACTGAAACGTACAAAAAAGATAGATTTTGTATGATTTACAAGCACAATATCCCATAAGTATATATACCTTTGCAACAACCAATAACAGGACTAACAATTAAAGAAATAAAAAGATATGAGAAAATTGCTTTTCCTCTTGACGCTCATGATTTCACTCTCTGCGTCTGCCAAGAAGACCATCCCTGTGTTCATCACGGCTGGTCAGTCTAACACGGATGGACGAATCGGCAACGAACTGCTGCCTGATTACATCCAGCAAAACAAGTACAAGCATTGCTACTGGTGCTACAACAGTGGCGCACACAGCATGGACGGTCAGTTCGAACTCTTCTGGCCTCGCATCATCAACAAGAACAAGCCTGGTCGATGGACATACGATGCCGTCACCTACTATTGGCTCGAACAAAGCTTGAAGGAAGACTTCTATGTCATCAAGGAATCGCTCGGTGGAACAGCCATCGACCTCAGTTGTGGAAGCAACGGGAAGATGTACTGGTGTGCCTCTCCCGCATACCTTGACTCTGTAGCAGCATCCGACAGAGGTGGAAAAAGCCTCTTGAAGGCACTCTGCGAGAACATCGACCTCGCCATCGACAAGACCCTCTCCAAGAAGAATGCGAAGTATGAGTTCAAGGCGATGCTGTGGCATCAAGGCGAGAGTGACCGTCATGCCAGCCGCAAATACTACGACAACTTGAAGGCTGTCATCGCTTACGTTCGTCAGCACCTCGTTGAAAAGACTGGCGATAAGCGATATGCCAACCTGCCAATCATCCTCGGTGGTATTTCTCACAAGAGTCGTGGTTGGTCACAGGGTGTGGAGGATGCCCAGAAGAGATTGCAAGCCGAGGACAAGAACATTCATCTCGTGGAGGTTCCTAACACTGAGATGCAAAGGGATAACATCCACTTCAATGCAGCAGGTGGCGAGATTCTCGGAAGAAAGATGTATAATAAGTTGGTGGAACTGAATTTGGCTGGAAAGAAAGCCAAACTGATTGAAACCGGGGAATAACCTCCCCCAGTTTTACACCTTATTATATATAGATACATCCAGACAATATTAATCATACGATTCATGAAAAGATTTTTTAATTTGAATCTCCTTACACTTCTTTGTGCATTTGCCCCAATAACTGGAGCAAATGCACAAAGCGTTCATATCGCCAAATATGCCGACAACAAGCAAGCCGCCCTCTCCTTCACCTTCGATGATGGCTTGAAAGAGCAATACACCGTCTTGTTCCCGAAGTTGAAAGAGCTAGGCATCAAGGGCACTTTCTGTCTGATTGGCGCATGGATGGAGCGTCCACCCAAGAATCCCAACAAGCAACCGTTCACTTGGGAGCAAGCCAAGGAGATGGCTCTTGATGGACAAGAGATAACGAGCCATGGCTACAACCATAAGAACGTATCCAAGTTGACACCAGCCGAACTCCGTTTTGAGGTTCAGCACAACGATACGCTCATCTATCAGCATACAGGCGTTTTTCCTCGTACCTATTTTTATCCTGGCAACAGGAAGAGCGATGAGGCTGTGGCATATTGCTCAAAAGACAGAGTGGGCACCCGTACTTTCCAAGTGAGTCTTGGTAGCAAGCGAACCCAAGAATGGTTTGAGAGCTACATCAACAATCTCATCGAGAGAGGTGAATGGGGAGTTACGATGACCCACGGACTTCGCATCGGTTACGATTGTTTCGGGGATGAGACACGACTTTGGAAGATGTTCGACTATGCCCTCTCCCAACAATCTATGCTTTGGATAGCTACCTTCCATGATGTTTCCGCCTACCAACAGGAACGAGACAACACCAAGCTAAAGGTGAAAGTCAAGAAGAATCAAGTGATTGTCACCCCGAAGATGAAACTCAACAAGGAGATATTCAACGTACCGCTTACCTTGGTCTTGGATTTCAAGCCTCAGCAAGCGATGCAAGCAGGGAATAGCCTACAAATAAAAGAATCAAATGGGAAATATCTCATCCATATATCCCCATCAAAAGAAAAGGTGGTCATCAAACGATGACCATCCTTTTTTTGCTAATCGGTCGATATACTTGGAACGCCCCAAGGTACCAGCGATAATCATCTGGCGAGTACCATTCGAACGCTGTCCTAACACCATTCGAATATCATTAGAAAGAGCCTCCGCAGCCACTTTCACCACCTCAGCATCCTGCTGGGTATGAATACGACTCGCCTTTGCAACATTCATGGAAGACTCCCGAGCATGACGCATGCACTGCTGTTTACCGAAGTGTATTCGCCATATTGAAAGCAGACGACGAATACGAGCGATTCGTTTTCATAACAGGTATCACCAAGTTTACACAGATTTCCTTGTTCTCGGTGCTGAATAATCTCACCAACATCAGTTTCTTCCCTCAGTATGTATCCATCTGCGGCATTACAGAAAAAGAAATAGCAGACAATTTCAAGGCTGAGGTAAATCGAATGGGAGAAATGAACGGATGGGATGCACAAGAAACCCACGACCACTTGAAAGAGTACTACGATGGCTATCATTTCTGCTACAGAAATCTGATAGACATCTATAATCCATACAGCCTTATCAATGCCCTCAATACGGGAGAGTTAATGAATTACTGGGCAGCATCAGGTGCAACTTCCATGTTACCCAAATTTGTAGATGACATAGAAATCAAATTAGAAAGTTTTGAAGGATGTAGCATCGACCGAGATACTTTAGAATTATCAGATGTTGTGGATGGTGGCTCCGAACTATTTCTTTACCAGACGGGCTATCTGACCATCAAAGGGTACGAGGATGGTCTATATACCCTAGGATTCCCTAACGAAGAAGTAAGAAAGGCTTTGTACAACAATCCTATCACCACCTTCTTAGTTTCCGACTTAAGTCGAAAGCCCCTTCAGCATTTCAGTTAACTCATTGCTAGACAGCAGCATCCACTGAAGAGGACAGAGCGAAAGTCCTTGCATTGCCATCAAGTGGTGTATAGAAAAGCAATGCATATACCTATTCTGAAAGAAATGCATACCTATGTATATCCTAACTGTTAGAAATGGAATCGTAGGGTGAGAAGACTAGGTTTTATGGGACGGAATACAATGTTCTTGGGGACAAAAGAAGCATATTTTCAGCTTTTTGCTCGGTAGCCACAAGACCTTTTGACTACTGTCAAAAGCTTTTTCGACTGGAGTCTAAAGGTCTTATCGCTGTAGTCAAAAGCCCTCGAAAGCTACTTGTTCGTCCCTTTTTTCCTAGTCTTAACTCCTCGAAAGCAAGGAAATTTATCCCTTAGGAGCTGCTAGCTTCCCCCTCTAGATAGGCATACGTCAGTAATTGCTTGTATAACCATTGTTGCGGTATCCAACCATCCGCTTTTTGCGACTTGTCTTACCGAAAGAAAGCAAAGCCCACAGCCCCTTCAGTGGAACCAACTGGAATACAACACCTTACGTTAAATACCGAACATTCTTTTCGTATCGAATCCAAAAAACAATCCCTGACGCAAAGCCTCTACCCTAGGAGATAGGTTGCGCGATATATACGACTATTCATCTATAACAGATGCTGATAATTCAACAACTGTATGTCTCCATTCCTATCCTCCAAGGTTCCTGCATAAACGATGGTTCGTTTGCCAACAGGAGCAGTTACCCAATCAGCCACCTTCTTCAGAGCCTTCTCAAAAGAAGGACTGAACGTCATGGCACTCTTCACCTCTATCGCATCCATAGAGGATGGATTGGATACAAGAATATCTATCTCGTTTTGATTGGAGTCACGATAGAAATACAGATTAGCCTCCTTCCCCTCGTTCAAACGACGTTTGAGCATTTCTGTCACTACCAGATTCTCAAACAAATGCCCACGCATCTTGTCGAACGCCATCTGTTCGGGAGTTTCTATTCCCAATAAAGAGCAAGCCAAACCCGTATCACAAAAGTAAACCTTTGGAGACTTGGTAAGACGCTTGCGTGTATTCTCGAAATAAGGAGGCAGAAGATACAATACATACGATGCCTGCAAGATAGAAGTCCAAGACTGGATGGTCTTTGTTGTCACGCCCACCTCATTGGCTATCTCCGTGGCATTGTATATAGAACCGATTCGTCCTGCACACAACCTCAAGAACATATTGAATTGTCGCATGTCCTTCACGTTCAACAAATCTCGAACGTCTCTCTCCAAATAGGTCTTGATATAGGAAGGGTACAAGAATTTCGGTATATTCTTGCCACTACAAACGGCAGGATAAAGTCCATTATATAATAAGGTATCTACGGCCGAAACATCCACAGCCCCATTCTTAGCCTCGGCTATAGACAATGGCATCAATTCAAAAACGCCACTGCGCCCTGCCAACGACTGAGACACCTTTTTAAGCAAAGCAAAGTTAGAACTGCCAGAAAGGATATATTTCTTTTCTGGTTCTAAATCCACAATGCCTTGTATATAAGACAATAGCTCTGGAAAATTATGTACTTCATCCAATATCATACCTTCTTGATGAAGATGGAGGAAACGCACAGGGTCTTCCATGGCAAAATTTCGAGTGTCCAAGTCTTCCAAGGAATAATAATGAAGATTTGGAAACACATGGCGCAACATGGTTGTCTTGCCCGACTGCCTTGGTCCTGTCACGGTAATAACAGGAAAGTACTTAGCAGCTTCTAAGATTGTATCTTCTATGTCTCGTTTTATATAATTCATTTTTATGTAATTTTGGAATACAACTCCAAAATTACATAAAAATCGCTATAATAGCCCTATATAAGCCCTTCATTCTGCTGTTATTTATTATTTTTTAAGAGACTAAACTTTATATTTTATGCAAATTTGGAATACAACTACAAAATTGCATAAAATATAAAGGTAAATCGAACTGCGGCTTCAGTAGTTGCCACTGTCTTACCCTCAGGAGAGATAGTCTCAGTGATTAATCGACAAATTTCTTTATTTCAAGTATTTTGCCAATGGACTCTTCATCTTCTTCAATCCCTTAGCCACGCACTTGGCATTATGCTGGGCACCCTTGAGAGATGTATGGGTATGGTCTTTCTTGTAATACTCCTTCACTTTTTCCTTACCAATCTTGTCGTAAGAATCGGCAGCGATGTTGTGAAGGTCGAGGAAAGCCACGCCAGTCTCGTCCACCACCTCACGATACCATTTGCCATAGGTATCATTTCTGCGTTCCATTTTTCCGTTTGGCCACTCGTTGCGTGGCGTAAGAGATACGAGGATAGGAGTAGCCCCCTTCTCACGCACATCCTGGATAAACTTCTTCAGATACCATCCGAAAGAGTAAACTACCTCATACTGCTTGCTCTCCTCCATCTGGTAAACATGACAGGTATCCTTGGCACAAGGGATGGAACCACGCATCTTCTTGTCGGTCAAGGAGCAGATATCGTTGTGTCCAAACTCGATGAGCACATAGTCGCCAGGCTGAAGACTGTTGTATACCTTGTCCCACCTACCCTCATTGAGATAAGAGCGACTGCTTCGACCAGCCTTGGCAGCATTCACACAAGTAATCTTCTTAGGATTGAAGATGGTGTAAGCCTGAGAGCCCCAGCCCCACATACCGTCTTTCTCCTTGTCGGCATTCTTCACAGTGCTATCGCCAGTAAAGAACACGACAGGTTTGCCAGGCTCACGCTTGAAGTTCTCGGTAGGCAAAGCCACATTCACCATCATCGCCTGGAGAGGAGCCAAGTTTGGGTCTTTGCTCTCTGCCAATCCCTCTGCCGCCGAACGAGCATTCATCATTGCACCAAAGCGAGAGGTATGGATATGGTCTTTGAAGAAATGATACTTTTCTTTCCAATGACCATAGCTGTCAAGTTTGGCGGCAGAAATCTCATTGAGGTCAACGAATGGCACGCCTTCCTGCTCTGCCACCTGTTTAGCCCAAAGACCGAAAGTCTTGTTGACACGAATGATTTTGTCGTTCTCGTCGTATGCGTCACGAGGGGTCAAAGACATCAGGATAGGATGAGCACCGAGAGCCTTGCAGTCGTTGATGTACTTGCGCATATACTCGCCGTAGGTATAGACAGTTTCCTTCACCCCTGTTTCCTTGATGGTTACGTTGAGCGAATCCTTGCCTATTCCTGGGATGCTGGCACGGGCACGACCGCTATCGTATGGACCGTTGTCGTTATGACCGATGGAGATGATGACCCAGTCGCCCTTCTTGATGCCCTTGCGCACGTCAGGCCAAAGGCGATTGTAGAAAGTACGGCTGCTCATACCGCCGAGCGCCTGGTTCTCCACCGTAATCTTGTTTGGGTCAAAGAACTCGTGCTCATAATATCCCCAGCCCCACTGACCATTGTTACCATTGCCCAATGTACCATTGCGCATGGTGGAGTTACCTATCAAGAAGAGCACAGGATTGTTGCCCTTACGACTGGTACCAGGAACGATACGAGCCGTCATCGCCTTATTGAGGCTATCGGCAGTATTGTCGATAACATGGTTTACATCTTCCATTGGCTTGGCTACTTGCGCCATACCCATACCAGGGATAGCCAACAAAGAGAGTGCTAATAAAAGTTGTTTCATTGTTTATCTTATTTTTATTTTATTCTTCGATTTTCTCCGCATAGTCTGGCAAGTAGTAACCAAGGTGCGGAGGCTGATTGTAGCCTACGTTCTGCCAAGCGATGCCCATGCGATAGACATGGTCGTGCATCAAGGTTGGCACTCGATATGGGGTTGGTTCGTTGGTGGTGAAGATATTGAGATGTGACGCATCACTCTCATCCCAGAAGATGAGCTCCTCACGCCAATCGCCCAAGATGTCAGCTTGCAGGTTTGGCGTAGCCTTCGACCAGTTGCAGCTCACCGAATGTCCCATGTCACGCAGGTGCATTCCATTGCTCAGTGGCAGTGAAACCACCTCCTTTCCGTTCCACTTTTGGAGATAAGGAGGAAAATGAGGAGCACCGCCGTTCGCTAAGAGCTCTTCCTGTAAGTCACCATCCCAATAGATACGGAAGTTCATCGCAGGCCAACGAGCGCCTGATTTCGATGGATTGCGAAGTCGTTTTCCCTCTGTATCTGATGCATTCAAAGGATTTCCCTTGATGTCTCTTACACCAGGAGTATCGAGGCTCCAAAGTTCACAACCACGATGGTTGGCATCTATGTCGGCTGCGATTCCTCTGCCTGTGTCTTCCTTGTCGTAAGTGCGAAGCAAGATTTCGCCAGTCTTGGCATCTCGCAAGTCCGAGCCGTATGGCTTTGCCTCATGCACCATAAAATATTCCAAGCCTGGTCTATCAGGGTCTAGGTCGCCCAAGTGCTGAGCGTCGCCATGTCCCAGGCCTGTGGAATAGAGCAAGGTGCCGTCATTGTTGATGGCTGCCGAACCATAGGTTATCTCATCGCAACCATCTCCATCCACATCAGCCACTGCGATGCTATGTGCTCCCTGTCCGTATGCAGAAGGTTGCTCTGGAGAGACTGAGGCATGAAGCCATTTTGTGCTTAGCTGTTTGCCATCGAAGTCCACTGCCCAAAGATAAGAGCGGGTATAATAGCCACGACACATCACGGCACTCGGCTTTTTGTCAGCCCCATCAAGGTATGCTACGCAAGCCAAGTAACGTTCTCCTCGATTGCCATAGTTGCCCTTGTCGCCCCATACAGAAGAGTATGCTGACCAACCATCTTCTAGTTTTTCGCCTTCTCCCACTTGTTTTCCCACGCCAAAGGCACGGTTGGGGTTATACCAGATGGTATGCACAGCCTGTCCCGTCTCGCCATTAAAGACGGTCAGGAGTTCTGGACCTGTCATAATTCGTCCCACCTTGTTGCGATAGTCGGCTTGGTTATCGACCTTTTGGATATCTTCATCCGTAGCCGCCTCACTCACGAAACGCCCCTTACTATCCACACTGCCTGGAGCTGTCTTGCAGACCAACTCCGCCTTGCCGTCCCCATCGAAGTCATAGACCAAGAACTGGGTATAGTGAGCACCAGCACGAATGTTCTTTCCAAGGTTGATGCGCCAAAGCTGCTTGCCACTATCCAGCTTATAGCAGTCGAGGATAACCTCGCCAGTATATCCATTGTGCGAATTGTCATGGGCGTTAGATGGATCCCATTTTACGATCAGCTCATATTCACCGTCTCCATCCACATCGCCTACGCTACAGTCGTTGGGCGAATAGGTATAAGAACGACCATCAGGACTCACGCCACCATCTGGTCGATTCACAGGAAGAGACTTATAAAGGTCTCCCCAAGGCTTTACAGTCTTGGAAACCTCTCTTTGCGCAGGAGCATCCATCTTGGGTTGCTCTTGATAAGTGATGACACGGTAACTGTTCTTTGCCGAACCATGCACATCCGTAAGGTTAGTCTTTCTGATATGATGAGCGATGACCTTGCCATCCCTTTCCACGTCAAAGCAAGTCTCGCGACTATCCGTTCCGAGCAATCGCCAGCTTAGGAATATACCTTTTTCCTTGGCTGGCAGAGCCACGAGTCCCCTGCCTATTCGCTCCATCTGAACGATAGGTGTCTTTTGCGCCATTGTAGCATTAGGGTAGATTGCCAAAAGCACAAACACAGCTATGAGCCATTTGATCTGTTTCATACGATAGGTTTCTAATTTTACAGCCACAAAGTTACACCTTTATAGGAAAAAGAATTAAGCAATATCATACAAAAAGCTGTTTTTTAATACGCGAGCTTGCTTATATTCACTTTTTTTTTGTACTTTTGCAAAAGCAAAACCCAAACAATCAGTCCTAGAAATGAAAACAACCAAAATATTAATGCTCTTAGGCTTATGCCTTATCAACCTACATTCATGGGCAAACGACATCAATGTACAGAGTAAGTTCTACTCAGTAAAAGATGGTATGATATGCAATACTGTCAACGCCATCACACAAGACAAAGATGGATACATCTGGCTAGCCACAGCCAATGGATTCAGCCGTTTTGACGGTTACTCTTTCGTCAACTTTAGCCAGCTAGGCATTGGTGACAAGACAGAGACGGCATCCAACATCTCCCTCCTTCTCAACGATAAGCACAACGGATTGGTCTGGGGATATACTCCACAGCAATCCATCTTTTGCTACGAACTATCCAAGGGTAGATTCGTTGACTATACAGGCATAGGTGACATCAACCGCCCTTTCTGGAACAAGTGTACCTCTTACGATGGCATGTGGCTCTACTCCTCGGAGTTTGGTGCCCGCCACATTATATATAATGATGGGAAGTTTACCTTCAAGGACTATACCGTAGAGAATGGTTTGCTGCAGAGTGCAGAGCAAGGTTTGTACGAAGACAAGAACCACGTCATTTGGATGGCTTCCAAGAAAGGACTCCAACGAGTACTTCCTGACGACAAGATACAAGTGCTTATCAAAAATCAGCACGTACTGTATCGTACACTCAACGACCAGTACTTCGCAGCCATGACCGACAAAGGCGAAGCCACACTCTACACACTCGATGGCAAGGTAGTACTCCGCTCCCATCTCCCTGCAGCCATGCCTATCATCGGCAAATCGAAAGCCACCATGATATGGAGGGGAGCTTGGTATATCTTCTCAGATGGCGACACATACGCCATGGACCTGAAGACAGGCAGATTCTTCAAGCCTGAGGTACAGATAAAAGGAGCCATCGACAAAAACCACCTACCTTCCCATTACTGTTTCTATGACAAGCAAGGCAATCTCTATCTGTTTGGTAAGAACGGATGGATGAAGAAGTTGCACTTGATGAGCGATCCTGCCCTCATCTCAGCGAGAGACCGCAACTTCTCCGTAGCCGAAGATGCCTTTGGCAGACTCTTCATCGCCTCTTACGGCAATGGACTCTATGTATATTCCCCAAAAGAAAACAAACTGGATCATTTCTCTGCACACGACAAGAATCCACTTATCGGTACAGACTTTTTGCTCAATATTTATATCGACCGCTACAACTGCGTATGGCTCACCACAGGTTATGGTATCTATTGCCTCACCGAGATAGATGGGCTGAACAACAGGTACGTGAAACTGGTGGACAAGCCTACCAACGAATGGAGCAATTTCGTAAGACACATTAATTATATAGGCGACAACAAGCTCGTTGCCTCCTCGAAGACCAATGAGACCTATCTGTATGACATCAAGACGGGCAATATATCCCCATTGATACATACCGATGCCACCGTCTATGCCTATAAGAAAGACAAGCAGGGGCACATCTGGATAGCAACCAAAGGCGCAGGACTGATGGTAGATGGCAAGAAATACGGAACCAAAGAACCTATCAATAAGCTCCCTAACGACAAGATATACGATTTTGCCTTCGACCGATACGGGCGCACATGGATTGCCACATGGGAAGGTGGCCTCATGCTTACTCGATACCAGGGCGACAAGCCTCTCAAATTTGAGCAGTTCCTGACAGATGACAACAAGGAAAGCCAAATTCATGACCTCCTGTTGGATAAGGCAGGAAGACTCTGGGCTGCCACCAATAAGGGTATCGTCATGGTAGATACCAAGAAGAAGCATATCACGGCAAAGGATTTCGTGCGCTTCAGCAGCAACACCTGCGGACTGCCTGTCAACCAAATCATCTGCGGTCTCGAAGCCAAGGATGGCACCCTGTGGTTTGGCACAAGCAGCAGTGTATTGCAATGCCATTATCAGCAAGCAACAAACAAACTGACATTTGAACAGTTCAACACTGCCAATGGACTCATCAACAACACCGTCCGCACCTTGGCAGAAGACAAGGCTGGCGACATCTGGGTTACCACCGAAGAGGGGCTTTCTCGCATCAACCGCAAAACCAAGAAGATGAAGTCATTCGTCCTAGGCAACAGTT
>CAVKNU010000052.1:0-15443 GCA_963657465.1 Lachnospiraceae bacterium | reverse complement strand
GCGAGAGCCGTGAGTTTGCTAGCGCTGAGGAGCAGATTGCATTCGTTAAGGGTGCCATCGCCAAGGAGAACCTTGCTGTGTTGGAGTCTTTGCCAGCAGACGTAGCTCGTCAGCTTTGCCTCGACCGCGACCCTCACGGAAACGTACAGGTATCTCTCATCGAGACAGAGAAGTTGCTCTCTCGCATGGTTGCTACCAAGCTCGCTGAATGGAAGAAGGAAGGCAAGTTCGTAGGCAAGTTCTCTGCACAGCACCACTTCTTCGGTTACGAGGGACGTTGCGCAGCTCCTTCTAACTATGATGCAGACTACTGCTACTCACTTGGTTTCAATGCATCTCGCTTGATCGCTAACGGCAAGACTGGTTACATGTCTATCATCAAGAACACTACAGCTCCTGCTGCTGAGTGGATTGCTGGTGGTGTGCCTATCACAATGATGATGAACATCGAGCGTCGTAACGGTGCCAACAAGCCAGTTATCCGTAAGGCTCTCGTTGAGCTTGACGGTGCTCCATTCAAGTTCTTCGCAGCTCATCGTGAGCAGTGGGCTAAGGAGACAGCTTACGTATATCCAGGTCCTATCCAGTACTGGGGTCCATCTGAGGTTTGCGACCAGACCACAAAGACTCTTCAGTTGGAGCAGGCTAAGTAATTTGTGATAGTTCACATTATCATATAATAATGGAGGGGGAGCTTAGAGGCTGCGGCTTACAAGTTCCCCCTTCTTTGATTTTTTATAGAAAACCTATGGCTACTACGAAACGAACAAAAAATACTTATACGCGCAAATCGGGAAGCAATGCTAATGTTGCGCCACGCCGCCGTGTGTATAAGAGAAAAACGTCTCGTCGGTCAGGCTTTCTTTCTCGCTATCCGCGATGGGCTTGGTGGATAGGGGGTATTGCAATAGTAGTACTTTACGTATTCGCTTTTTACTATTTCTTTGTGAGCCCAACGGGTTTTCGCTGGCGTGCGCTTTATGGAGATGCAGAATATCCTGAAGGTTATGAGATTCATGGCATTGATATTTCCCACTATCAAGGAAAGATAGACTGGGAACAACTGAAGAATGCAATGATCAAGGGGTGTCCTGTTCGCTTTATTATCATCAAGAGTACAGAAGGAGCATCTCGACTGGACGATAATTTTCGAGAGAATTTTAATCAAGCGCGCGACTATGGATTTATTCGTGGTGTATATCATTTCTGGAGTAATAAGTCTTCGGCTCGTGACCAAGCTTATTTCTTCTTGGACAAAGTGCATCTCACAGATGGTGATCTTCCGCCAGTGCTTGATATAGAACACAAACCAGCCGAGAAGAGTGTGGAGGATTTTCAGAGAGATGTGTTGACATGGCTTCATATTGTGGAGGACAAATATCATGTCAAGCCTATCATCTACACATATTATAAATTTAAGGAGAAATACCTCAGTGCTCCAGTTTTCGATGACTACCCCTATTGGATAGCCCACTATTATGTAGATAAGGTGCAATATAAGGGAAAATGGAAATTCTGGCAACATACCGATGCCGGTAAGTTGCCAGGTATTAAGGGATATGTAGATTTTAACATCTACAATGGTAGCTATTACGACCTCCGCCATCTTTGCATTGGAGCAAATGGAAAAGGACTTTCTGTCTTTTTCGATGATGATGAAGACGAAGGCTACGAAGAGTAGGGGAGATTAGGCTGAAAGCACAAGACAAGTCCAATCGTTGTCTGTTTTACGAGATACTTCGGAAAGTCCGAGCTCATCGGCTTTTTCGAGAAGTACAGGTACATCGCTTTCATAGAAGCCGCTCAGGATGAGATAGCTTCCTTCGCCCATTACACTTCTAAATGCCTTCATATCTTGTAGCAAGATGTTTCTGTTGATATTGGCAAGCACAATGTCGAACATGCCACTGATGTGATTGATGACAGAAGCGTTGCCATTGAGCACTTCCATGTTTTCTACCTGATTGAGCTTGGCATTATGGATAGCGTTTTCTACGCTCCATTCGTCTATGTCATATCCCACGACATCTTTAGCTCCCAATTTGGCTGCTACTATTCCAAGGATTCCTGTACCAGTGCCACAATCAAGAACACGTTTCATGCGTAGATTCATCCCTAATAGTGTAGAAACTATCATTCTTGTGGTTTCATGATTTCCTGTACCAAATGCAAGCTTTGCTTCAATACCTATGGATATGCGGTTGGCAGATGTGCCAGGATACAATTCAGGATGCTTGGCGTCATAGATGACGATTTGTGAATCCACATCTATAGGCATGAATCCCTGTTCTTCCCATTCTTGGTTCCAATCTTTGTCTTCGGCATCACTTATCTCGTAAGTGATGTTGGCCTCTTCGATAGGAAAATCAGCAATAGAATTATCCAAACTTTCACGATCGAACATTTCTTTTTGTACGTATCCGTCAATACCTTCTTCGGTGTCTTCGAACGATTCGAATCCAGCCTCGGCGGCACTGTCGGCTAGCAATTCTCTGCATGTTTGCAACAGTGCTTCTTCTGTCTTGATTTTGAATGTTGCTACTAAATATTTCATCGTTTTGCGAGTTTAAATCTCTGTTAATGTTTAAATTTATCTGCAAAAATATAAAAAATAGGGAAAAACCTACTATTATTTAGGGTTTTTCTGTATTTTTGCACCTAGATAAGCAATATTTTTGCATCTAGATTATTATATATAATGAGAATAGTATAAAAAATAGATAAAAAGTAAATATAAAATAAGGAGTGGAATTATGAAAAAGTTGATTCTTCTTACAGCCCTTGTAGCAGCTATGCCGTTATCCATGATGGCACAGGACGATGACCTCTATTTCAATCCGAAACAAGAGGCAAAGAAAGCTGCTGCTGAACGTGAGAAAATGGAGCGTGAGATTGCTGCCAATTATTCAGGCAGTAAGCGCAACATTGACGAATATAATCGTAATGGTAAGTTCATCAGTCGATTCCAAAAGATAGGGACTGATTCGCTTGGCAATGATATTATCACATTCCGTGTGGGACGTGGTGTAAAGCCTGATTCCATCTACGATGATGTGGCTTTCGTAGAAAAGTATCTTGACAATACCGAGGATTTTGAATACACACGCGACTTTACTCGTTGGGATGGATATTACAATCCTTGGTTCTACGACTATTATGGCTATGGCCCATACTATTGGCGTAGTGGTTACTGGGGATGGAGAAATCCTTGGCGCTATGGTTACTATGCAGGATGGTATGACCCTTGGTTTGATCCATGGTACGATCCTTGGTATTATGGCTATGCTGGTTGGTACGGAGGCTGGTATGGAGGTCCTTGGTATGGTTGGGGAGGTTATTACAGCCCTTGGTACTGGGGTGGTCCTATGATTGGCCATGTACATTATAATGGTGGCAATCCTCGTGGTTATGCGGGCAATCGTACATGGAGTTTCAATGATGGTCGTACCACGGCTAGCAATGGAAGTCGTTTCGGAGGCAGTAGCTCTCGACCAGGCAATTCTGGTTATACGCAGCGTAGTGCTAGCAATCGTGGTTTTGGCAATCGCACGAACAACCGTACCAATGGGTTCAATAATAATACCACTCGCTCTAATTCCACACCTTCTTATAATACAGGAAGCTTCGGAGGCTTTGGCAACCGTGGTGGTAGCGTAGGTGGCGGCAGCTTCGGCGGAGGTCGTTCTGGCGGTGGCAACTTTGGTGGTGGTGCTCGCTCAGGCGGCGGTAGCTTCGGCGGTCGTAGATAAAAATCGTTTAAATACAAATTTCTTTGAATATGAAAAATTCTAAATATATTCTATTGGCAGCGATGGGACTGATGGCAGTACCATCGCTTGCACAGGAGACTTACCAGGATGCCAAACTTGCTGGTAGTAGTCTTACGGGTACTGCTCGTTATGTAGGTATGGGTGGAGCCATGGAGGCTCTCGGTGCTGATATCTCTACGATGAGTAGCAACCCTGCGGGTGTTGGCTTGTTCCGCAAAGGTCAGGTCAGTCTTTCTGCTGGTGTCGTAGCTCAAGGCGATGCACAGGATTATGTAAGGTATAATTCAAGCGAAATTCAGTTTGATGGCAAAAAGTCAGTTCCTAGTTTTGATCAGATAGGCGTAGTGTGGTCATCTGCTGCTCCAGGGCGCAAGAGCTATCTCAACTTGGGTTTCAATTTCCACAAGAGTAACAATTTCAGTCAGATTCTTACGGCTACAAACAAATTAAACAATGCTTCGCAGAGTAAGAATACAGCCATGAAGTATGGTTATGCTCTAGATTTGAAGGACAAGTATGGTGGTGATGCTGCTGATATGATATGGAATGGCGTGGATGCCAACTATGAATCACTGATGGCAAAAAGCGAGGATGGCTCTGCTATGAGTTTTTATGATGGCTCTGCTTTCCTCTTCGGACAATATCAGAAAGGATATATTGGCGACTATGATTTCAATATCAGTGGTGCTATCAACAATCGACTTTGGCTAGGTCTTACTTTAGGCTTGCATGATGTCAATTATCGTAGTAACTCGATGTATGCAGAGGACCTGACGGCAGAGTATTCTTCACAGATGGCGGCTACAGCTGATAGTTATGAGCAGATAAAGATTGATGGTACGGGCTTTGATGTTAAGGCAGGTGTTATCTTCCGACCTGTAGAGGAATCTCCATTCCGCATTGGTGCGTATGTCAATACACCTATTTATTATGATTTAACATTGCGTGGGGCTAGTGACTTGATTCTTACAGATCCGAATGTGAGTTCAACTTCAGGAACAGCTGCTCATGTAGCAGATTATGATTTCCGTCTAAATACTCCTTGGAAGGTGGGTGCCAGCTTGGGTCACACCGTAGGCAATTATCTTGCTTTGGGTGCTACTTACGAGTATGCATGGTATGACCACATGGACAATCGCATCAAGGATGGTGGCTATTACGATTCATGGTATGGTGAGTATTATGAGACCAGTAGCAGTGATGATGCAATGAACGACCACACACGTGCCACACTCAAGGGAGTAAGTACTTTGAAGTTGGGTCTTGAATACAAGCCAATCTCTATGGTATCCCTTCGCTTGGGTTATAACTATGTGTCTCCTATGTTTGATGAGAATGGTTTCCGTGATCAGACGATTGTTTCTCCAGGTACAGCATATTCTACCTCAACGGATTACACGAACTGGAAAGCAATCAATCGATTCACCTGTGGTGTTGGTTTCAATTATGAGAACCTTTTCATCGACGTGGCTTATCAGTATAGTCAGCAAAATGGTGACTTCTATCCATTCATGAGCTATCAAGACAACACGAATGCGTCTTATGATAATATAGCTTCAGCCACAGGAGTTAGTTTCAAGCGCCATCAGTTGATGATGACCGTTGGCTATAAGTTCTAATAAAATAGAGTGCAAGAGACAAAAAAAGCTTCTAATATGTACCGATTTGGTGTTAAATGCCACTTTTTTCAGTTGAATGACTAAAATAGTTGCAAAAACATTTGGAAGTTTCATATAAAAGAGTTATCTTTGCAATAGAATTTTCGCATAACATTATTCTTATGTGGGAATATTGGAAAAAGAAGATATTAGTTTTTTTAGTGGTTAATTTAGTTTTAGTAAGTATGTGAATAGGGTCTGTTGGGAAACAGGTCCTATTTTTTTGTTCTTAGAAAGCCTCTAAAAAATAAGGAGTTGTCGTTTTGGAATCTAAATAGAAAGAGAGGGGGAAATATACACAAAAAAGGAAGTTCTTTCTTAAAAGAACTTCCTTTTCTAGAGGTGTCTAGCGGAGTCGAACCGCTCTACACGGTTTTGCAGACCGTTACCTAACCGCTCGGTTAAGACACCATTAGTAATTTGCAGTGAGATATGTTTCTCATTTGCGGTTGCAAAGGTACAACAATTATTTTGTTCCACCAAATTTTTTCGCAACTTTTTTCTGATTATTTTTACATTTCTCATAAAAAGCACATCCCGCACACTTGTAGTCTGTGCATTTTCTTGCTGCATCCACAGATTTCCAAAAACGAAAGGCGGCATACGTAATGCATGCCGCCAATATGATTCCGATTATAAAATATTGCATCTCCATATCTTGATAATCGTTTCGTACATAAAATGTGATTAACCTACGGCATTGTAACCATTGGTAGAGTTCTTGCGCATAATGTCACGGATATTCATCTCCTTGAAGCCTTCTGCGCGCTGGTGCTCTTCCAGCTCTTGCTCTTCTTCCAAGTCTTTCTCTGAACGGGTAAAGGTGAAAGTCTTGTACTTAAACTCTGCGATAGCCCAACCTACGAGGGCTACAACAACTAATGCTATAAAACCAATTAATGCGTTCATATCTTTATTTTTATTAATATTCGTCATCATCGGCTACATCTTCAGCATCGTCAAGACCAAGGTTCTCTGGGTCTTCGAATGTAGTGCGGTAGCTCTCTTCTGTCAACTTATCATCATCGAATGCATCATCGTCTTCATCAGGATCATTGTAGTGGTCCTCTATCTCTGGTGCATCCTCATCTTCGTCTTCCTCTGCGTCACGAAGTTCGTCTTCGTGGTCGAGTTCATCTTCATCGCTGAAGCGCATGCGTACTTTTTCCATCTCAGGTTTTTCTTTGGCGAAGATAGCTTCCACCCAAGTACCCTTAGGAATCTCTAAGACCTCGTAGTCGTCAGCCAATTTCTTTTCATAAAGACCACCTGCTTTGTGTAAGCGATCTTTTGGAAGGGTGGTAGTGCTGATGTCAAAACCACTTTGGATGATGTCTTGGATGCTTTGAGGCAAACTTTCCCAACCACCACCGAAATTACGCTCTAAGACCTCAATGAGCTTTGTGGCACTGATGTGATGGATGTTTTCATAAGTAAGGTCGGTAACACGCATGATAGGGCGCTTCTTGATGGCATACTTCACATTGCTTTCGTCAATACGGAATGTTCCGATGCGAAAACCACGCTGTGTGTACTTTTCAAGCACCTCAGGCTTGTCTATTTTTACTTCTTCTATCTCAAAGGCACTACGGATCACGTCAAGGTAACGACGCTGGTTGTCCTTTAAGTCAGAGTCCTTTTCTGCTGCCTCCCAAAGACGGAAGACATCGTTCTCTTGGATATCCCAAACGCTGCTCTTGGTCAGCGTTTTGAGTGTTAAAGCTTTTTCTTTTTTCATCATTGTCTATTATTTCCGATTGCAAAAGTAAATACTTAATTTTTAATAACCAAATTTTCAGTATGTTTTTTTATAAAAATGTTTGCTTTTTATTTGGGGTTCGATTTTTTTTGATTACCTTTGCACGAACTATGAGTGAACCTTTAGCAGAAAGAATGAGACCTCGCACGCTTGCTGACTATGTGGGACAGAAGCATTTGGTAGGTGAGGGTGCCGTGTTGCGCAAGATGATAGACGCAGGACGTATATCCTCTTTTATCCTTTGGGGACCTCCAGGTGTGGGGAAGACAACGCTTGCTCAGATTGTGGCGCAGACATTGCAAGTGCCTTTCTTCACGCTGAGCGCAGTTACTAGTGGCGTGAAAGATGTGCGTGATGTTATTGAAAAAGCCAAGAATGGTCGTTTTTTCAATACAGCTTCTCCTATTTTATTTATAGACGAGATTCATCGCTTCTCAAAGAGCCAGCAAGATTCCTTGTTGGGAGCTGTTGAGAAGGGAATAGTCACCTTGATTGGTGCCACCACAGAAAATCCTTCGTTTGAAGTAATTCGCCCCTTGCTGTCTCGATGCCAGCTCTATGTACTCAAGTCTTTGGGCAAGGAGGATTTGGAAGAGCTTTTGCAACGTGCCATTACTCAAGATTTGGAATTGAAGAAGAAGCATATCGTACTCCAGCAGACTGGGGCGATGATGAGATACAGTGGTGGGGATGCACGCAAGCTACTCAACATCTTGGAACTGGTGGTGGAATCGGCAGGTTCTGACGACATAACTATCACCGACGAAATGGTGGAGACGCAATTGCAACAGAATCCATTGGCATACGACAAACAGGGTGACATGCACTATGACATCATCTCTGCCTTCATCAAGAGTATTCGTGGAAGTGACCCTGATGCGGCCCTTTATTGGATGGCACGCATGATAGAAGGTGGGGAAGACCCACAGTTTATCGCTCGCCGTGTTGTTATCAGCGCCAGTGAAGATGTGGGATTGGCCAATCCTAACGCCCTGTTGTTGGCTAACGCAGCCTTTGACACAGTAATGAAAATAGGATGGCCGGAGGCTCGTATAGCCTTGGCAGAAGCGGTGGTGTATTTAGCCACAAGTCCTAAGAGCAACAGTGCCTATCTCGGTATTGACGCAGCTTTGCAGACAGTGAAGCAAACGGGGAATCTTCCTGTACCTTTGCATATTCGCAATGCACCTACCAAGCTGATGGCAGAATTGGGGTATCATGATGGCTATAAGTATCCACATGATTATCCAGGACATTTCACCGAACAGCAATACTTGCCTGACGACATTCAAAATGCTCGTTTCTGGCATGCACAGCATTCACCTTCCGAAGAGCGTCTCTACAATTGGATGGTGACTTGCTGGGAAGATCGCTTCAAGGAATAAAAATACTAACATTATTATCTAAGAGAAAAAACATGATGCTTCATCAAGATCCTGAATTCGTATTCACGTTGCAACGTGTCATTGAATTCATAGGAACATTTGCCTTTGCCATATCGGGCATCCGATTGGCTGCCTCCAAACATTACGACTGGTTTGGAGGTTTTGTGTGTGGTATTGCCGTTGCCATCGGCGGTGGAACAATTCGCGATGTGATGCTGGGCGTACGCCCTTTCTGGATGTTAAGTCCCATCTACTTGATTTGTACGTTTATCGCACAGGCGATGGTGATAGTATGCCACAATTATCTCAAACGCCTGGACAACACGTGGTTCCTCTTCGATACCTTGGGATTGGCGTTGTTTAATATAGCAGGATTGCAGAAGACATTGGATGTAGGTTTCCCATTTTGGGTGGCTATCATCATGGGATGCATCACGGGAGCAGCTGGTGGTGTGATTCGTGATGTGTTGCTCAATGAAGAACCTGTCATCTTCCGCAAGGAGATTTATGCGATGGCATGTGTCGTAGGCGGTTTCGTCTATTGGGGCTTGTGGTCGCTTGGTGTGAGTCTCTACGTCACGGTCGTGGTTTCCTTCGTGGTGGTTTGTGCCATCCGTTTCTTGGCAGTGAAATATCACATTTCTCTGCCTAAATTGAGAGATGAGGAATAAATGCAAGAACTTAGTAACATACAAAACCCATAATTTTAATTTAAAACGATTCATAATTTCTATGAGAAAAATAACAACGATTTTAATGTTACTCGCCTTATTGTTGGCGATACCAATGAGTGCACAGAATAAGCGAGAATTTCGTGGTGCATGGATTCAGTGCGTCAACGGTCAGTATCTGGGTAAATCCACTGGACAGATTCAAGCCATGTTGACTCGCCAGTTGGATGAACTCCAAAAAGACGGTGTGAATGCCATTATCTTTCAGGTGCGTGCCGAATGCGATGCACTCTATAAGAGCGACTTGGAACCATGGAGTCGTTATTTGACTGGCGTGCAGGGCAAGGCTCCGTCACCATATTGGGACCCACTGCAGTGGATGATAACAGAATGTCATAAGCGTGGTATGGAGTTGCATGCATGGATTAACCCTTATCGTGCCAAGCATGGAGGTACATCCATGTCGCAGTTGGCATCCAACAGTGTGGTCATCAAGCATCCTAATCTCTGTTTCTCTTATGATAATCTCGTGTTGCTGAATCCTGCTTTGCAAGAAGCGGCTGATTACACTTGCCGTGTGGCACTTGACATCGTGAAGCGTTATGACATCGATGGTTTCCATATCGATGATTACTTCTATCCTTATCCTGTGGCAGGCAAGCAAATTCCAGACCAAGCATTCTATCAAAAGAATCCTAGAGGACTTCGTACCATCGGGGATTGGCGCAGAGACAATGTTTCTCGATTCGTGAAGCAGTTAAGCGAGACTATCCATAAGGAAAAGCCTTGGGTGAAATTTGGAATCTCTCCTTTCGGAATTTATCGCAACAAGCGCAATGATCCGAATGGTTCCAACACCTTCGGATTGCAAAACTATGACGACCTCTATGCCGACGTGTTGCTTTGGGTGAACAATGGATGGCTAGACTACTGTGTACCACAGCTTTATTGGGAGATAGGGAATCGTGCTGCCGACTACAAGACTTTGATTACTTGGTGGAACAAGCATGCTGGCAATCGTCCACTTTATATCGGTGAAGACATCGAGCGCACAGCCAAATATCCAGATCCTTCGAATCCTCGTAGTCACCAGTTGCCTGCCAAGCATAAGCTCCATCAGCAGATGAACAATGTGAAAGGCACTGTGCTTTGGTATGCACAGACGGCAGCAGAGAATGTAGGCAACATCGGTCACACACTTCGCAACAGTTATTGGCGTTATCCGGCTCTTCCTCCAGCCATGCCTTTCCTCGACGACAAGGCACCTAAGGCAGTGCGTAGCCTGAAGTTCCATTGGACAGAGAATGGTCCTATCCTCTCCTGGAAGGCTCCTAAGGCTAAAAAATGGGGCGATGTAACCAATCGTTATGTCATCTATCGCTTTGAGAAGGGTGAGAAGATTGACACCAAGAATCCAGCCAAAGCCCTCAAGGTGACTTACGATAACTTCTACAAGGTGCCTTATGTGGCAGGTAAGAAATATACGTATGTTGTGACTGGACTAGACCGAGTGGGCAACGAGAGTAAAGCCAAAAAGAAAAAGATTTAAAAATACTTAGCTCAATAGTTATTTTTCATTTAAGGTAAAAAGATGGAAACAGGTTTGTATAAATATAAAATGTGCCTATTGGCACTGATGATGTCGGGACACGCAATGGCTCAAAACAATCAGTCATTGCGCGACTCACTAGCCAAGGCCACAGAGATCTTGGCATACCATCCCGACAGTATAGACTTACGCCTGAAGAAGGCAGCATGGAATATTCAACTCGAACAATGGGCGTATGCCAAGGACGACCTTGACAAAGTACTTTTTCTCAACAATACTAATATCGCTGGCTTATATTATCGAGCTTTTGTCAATGAGAAAATGAAACGTTACAATTTCGCACGTCTCGACTACCAGAACCTCTTGGTGCTCGTTCCGGGCAACTTCCAAGCTCAGTTGGGATTGGCTCTGCTCAATGAGAAAGACAAGCATTACACAGAGGCTTACGATGGCATCAACAATCTCATAGAGCAATATCCCGACAGTGCCATGGCTTATGCGGCACGTGGAGGCATGGAGCGTGAAAAGGGACGATTGGAGGCGGCTGCTTACGATTATGCTGAGGCGGCTCGACTCGACAGCACCAACACAGATTATCTTATCAACCATGTGGATTTGCTCATACTGCTAGGTCGCAAGAACGAAGCGTACGCCGACTTGGAACAGTTGCAGCGTATGGGGATTCAACGAGGACGACTCCAAGAGTTTTATCTTCGATTGAAGAAGAAAAGAAAATAGGAGAGAGGCTCCTTCATTAAAATCATTTTTCTATGAATAGAATAAAAAAGACAGTTATTACAACTTTGCTCACCGCCTCGATGGGACTATTGATGCTGAGCAGTTGCGACCGTGTGTTTGATGTGCATCCTTACGATGTGCATGTGGATGGCGACAAGAATGTCAACCAGCGCAACATCTTTCGCATCGAACAAACCGTGAAGCAGAAAGATACCATTCGCTTTGCTTTTATCAGTGATAGCCATCAATGGCTCAACGACCTGAGTGATGAGGTAAAAGACATCAACCAGCGCAAGGACATCGACTTCGTGATACATGGTGGCGATGTGACCGACTTTGGTGCTACCCAAGAATTTCAGTGGACTCGCAACCGTCTGCAAAAGCTCAACAAGCCTTTTGTGGTGTTGCTAGGCAATCACGACTGCCTCGGCACAGGAGCCAACAGTTATGAGGTCATCTTTGGCGACCCCGACTTTAGCTTCATAGCAGGTCGTGTGAAGTTTGTGTGTCTCAATACCAATGCCATCGAGTACGACTATTCCAAGCCTGTGCCTAACTTTGACTTCATGGAAGAGCAGGTAAAGGCTGACTCGGCTGATTTCGACCGGACGGTGGTGTGTATGCATGCCGCTCCTTATTCTGAGCAGTTCAACAACAATGTGGCAAAGGTGTTCAATTACTATACCCACAATTTCCCTCGCTTGCAGTTCTGCCTCTATGGGCATGGGCATCACACCCAGCAAGATGACATTTATGGCGATGGCATCATCTATTACCAGGTGGGCAATGCTCCTGGAAGAAAATATTATATCTTTACGATAACTCCTAACAATTACCAGTATGAAATCATTGATTTTTAAGACTCTCTGTAGCTTTTTGCTCCTGCCGATGGCTGCTCAGGCACAAAACATCAGTGACTCACTGGCGCAGCAAAACAAGGATACTGTCGTCTTAGGGCGATACGAACGAAGAATCAGTCGTTATCATCGCAACTGGAATGCATTGATTCCTACACAAGGCATTCTTCAAACTTGTGGCAACATGGGTATCATATCATTAGGTATCGGATGGGATTATGGCAAGCACGACCAATGGGAGACGCAATTGCTCCTAGGATACGTACCAAAGTTTGACTCTCATGGCAGCAAGACAACCCTGACGCTCAAGGAGAATTACATCCCTTGGCGAACTGACATCGGGCGTGGATGGCAGTTTGAGCCCTTGGAGTGCAGTTTGTATCTGAACACCGTGTTTGGGCATGAATTCTGGACCAAGCAACCCACCAAGTACGAAAGTGGCTATTATCCATTTTCCACTCGCATACGTCCTAACCTGGCTCTGGGAGAGCGGTTCACTTATGTCATCCCCGACAACAAGCGCAAGCGTATCAAGAGTCTCACGCTCTTCTACGAGCTAGGCACCAACGATATCTATTTTATGCGTTTTTACAGAAATGGTAAAGCTGGCTTTTGGGACATATTTGGTCTTTCTCTTGGCGCAAAGATTCAATATTTTTAGGGAAGAAAAATTCCAATAGCGCATCTTCTATATAGAGAATTTCTTCTGGAGTCAACGTCGGATTGCAAGGCAGGCTGAGTTCTTCTTTGTGGATTTGCTCGGTCACAGGCAGGGAAAGTTGATTCCATGACGCATAGCAACCTTGCTGATGAGGAGGGATGGGATAATGAATCATTGTCTCGATCCCTTTTTCTTTTAAGAACTTTTGCAACGCATCTCTTTCGGAGGTGAAGATGGGGAAAATATGTGCCACATATTCATCGGAATTGACAAAGGAAAGGGGCATGTAATGACACGGAGCACCATGGGCTTCCATGAAACTAAGGAACCGTGTGTATTCCATGGCAAAATGCATACGTATCAAGTTGTTTTCCTCCACATGGGGAAGTTTCGTAGCCAACACGGCAGCTTGTATTTCATCCATCCTGGAGTTCAAGCCACGATAGGAAAATACATACTTCTTCGAACTGCCATAATTGCCCAAGGCTCTGATAACGTTGGCCAGAGTTTCATCATTGGTGGTCACAGCTCCTGCATCGCCCATAGCCCCTAGATTCTTGCTGGGATAGAAGCTGTGCGCCGCAGCATGGCCGATGCTTCCTGTCTTTTGGGGAAATTCGGGATTTCCATAATACTTGCATCCATGGGCTTGCGCATTGTCCTCTATTAGCATGAGATGATACTTTTTGCACAAGGAGTCAATACGCTCAGTCATGGCACATCTGCCGTATAGATGGACCAGCAAAAGCGCCTTGGTCTTCGGGGTGATGGAAGCCTCTATCAAGGTATCGTCTATTTGCAATGTATCCCAAGATGGCTCTACAAGAACGGGGATCAATCCTGTCTCGGAAATGGATAGAATGCTGGCGATATACGTATTGGCTGGTACCAGCACTTCATCACCTGGATGCAGTCTTCCCAATTCTAGCTCAGCCATCCATATCAGCTTGAGGGCATCCAGACCACTGCCGCACGATACGCAATGTTGGGTGCCAATGAAGTGGGCGTATTCTTGTTCGAAATGCTTCACGTATTCACCTTGCAGATACCTGCCGCTGCTTAGTATCTTTTGTGTGATGTCTTGCAGCGAAGATTCGAACCCCTTGTTGAGCTTCTTTAGGTTGAGATAATCTATTTTCATTGTTGTATATTTCTTTTTAATCGTTCCCCCCTTAGGTGCAAAGTTACAAAAATAAGGATGAATCTCTTTAAGCCAAGAGAATGTTTAACAAATATTATTGTAAGCCTTTGTCAAGAACAAAAGAATAGGGCGTATCCATCTTCTTGCCTCGTATGTCAGGCTTCAATGAATACACCCTATGGTTCTTAGATGGACTTCAATTAATCCATATTTACATTTCCACTGCCAGAACCACTTCCACCGCCAGTGTCCTCACCACTTGGATTCTTGTCGATGACACCATCATTGAAGAGGATGCCGTTGGCCCCTTGCTCCACGCTGCCGTCACTTTTCACATCACCCACATACACGGAGTTGCTTACGCTGTTGTTCTGCACTGAGGCAAAAGCAATGTAGCAGGAGAGGAGGTCGTCAGACCAATCAGCAGGCAACTTCAACTCAGTCTTGCAATCCACGCGGCTGGCATTCTCGGTGGTGAAGATAGCCTCACCCTTCGTGAAGTTGTAGATGAGTGGCATGGCGAAATCATCGATGCCAGCATGACTTTCATCAGAGTTGTCCTCCCAAGTGAAGGTTGCCACGTTGCTTGCCACTTTCACGGTGCAGAAACGGCCAGGCATCAAGGAACCACTGCTCACCAAGACTCTGCTAGGGTCGATGCCAAAGACTGGATACTTGCCAGCCATGCAGTTGCGAACGGTGTGGCTCATGGCTGCGTTGGTGGCTGTCTGATGCTGAGTATAGTTGCGGAAGCCTACCTGCAAATAGCCGGTCATCACTTTGACAAACTTCTGCGCCATGCCAAACTTGATGCGTTGTGCCATCTGCTTCTCGGTGCGAGGATTCTTGATGCTCTGCGCCTTGCCACGCATGTAAGCCAAGCCTTTCCAACTGCCACCTACTACTGTTCCCACGGTCCCATTGAAACCGCCAAGGATACCTTGTCTAATTTTTCCCATAATCTTGTTCCTTTCTTTAAGATTAAATTGTAAAACATAAAATGAATTCTTTCCTGTCGTACTTCCTATGCTCTTTGCGAGCGGTAGGCGCACTACTTGTGGCTCCCTTCTCCCTTCCTCGTTTACCCCTCAAAACCATGTTTCTCGGAGTATGTATAGACTTGGTACGGAGTTGGTATAGAGAGGGTATTTTCTTAACCACATTGCAAAGATACTGCTTTTTTAGGGCGTTTCCAAGCATCGGTTGTAGGCTGCGTTAGCTTGCGTTTTGTTGCGTAATCTTCTCGTATTCGCC
>CAVKNU010000051.1:0-15457 GCA_963657465.1 Lachnospiraceae bacterium | reverse complement strand
GAGAGTAGCGACCAGACTCTCCATTGGCATGATGCCGAAAAAATAAGAAGATAGGAAAAAACTTCTTCGGAAGAGAAGCAGATACTATCACAAATTCCTTTTGCTTTGGAATTTTATCTCTTAAAAAGAGAGCTCTGTATGATGAGAACTTTTTTCTATGAATAGACAAGTTTCTTTATTTTAGCAGAAGTTTTTGCCTCTGCTAAAACTTTTTTACAATGTTTTGAGTGTCGCAACTTTTATAGATTTATTACCTATCTTAGCTATTACAATTGGCTCTGTACTATAAAATGTCACCATACCATTGCTCACTACTTTTTCTCCAATACATTTACCATCGAGTGAATAAAAATGAACTTTCATTCCATTTTGCAACCCTAGTAGTATTATTTTTCCATTCAGTACATCTATTTTTAAATCTCGAAGTAAAACATTATCTATACTAGTTCCTTCCAATGGCAAAATCTCCTTAAAGAAATTTTCATAATCACTTTTATATTGGTTGACAAATTGTTGGTGTACATAAAGAGTCGTTTTTAGAGTCGGTGCAGAAAATGCTTGGTCTAAATTTTCTATAATTAAATCTGATTTACAGAAAATACTTTGCAAGTTATTGCATTGCCCAAAACATAATCTTTCCAATTTATTTATTGTACTAGGCAAACTTATAGAAATAAGATTTGAACATAACCAAAAGCAAGCTTCTCGTAAAACAGTAATTCCTTCTGGAATTATTATATTTTCCAGATTATTACAATCACAGAAACAATATGTTCCTATTTCTTTAATTGAATTTGGAAGATCAATATTAACCAATCTTGAACATCCTCCAAAGCTACGATCACATAAAATTTCTACCCCATTAGAAATTCTTACCTTTTGTAACCCTCCACACCATCCAAAACAATGATAACCTATTTTTTTTACAGAACTTGGGATATCAATTTCTAATAAACTTTTACAGCCGTAAAAACAACATGGAGGAAGCGAAGTTATGCCTTCAGGAAGATTTATTTCTTGCAAATTCTCACAATCATAAAAGCAATAATCACCTATCCTTTCCATTTTATTAGGCAATTCTATACGTGTAAGTTGTTTACAATCAAGAAAGCACCAAGCTCCAATTTCTTTTAAAGTATTAGGCAATTCTATTCCTGTTAGCTCAGTACTACGCATAAAACAGTTATCCATAATACCCACAACAGGATAATAAACACCTTCATGCAAAACTGTTTCTGGTATTACGACATTGCCTTTTTTATTATTTGTCCGAACCAAATACAGCACTTTACTAAAAGTATCGATTTTATATGTACTTTCCTTATCCTCAAAGTAAGAATAACGATTACTTTCCCAAATTCCTTCAGTTTCGGATACGCAAATTTCTATAGGTAAGCCATAACATTTATCCCAAGTTTCACTATCATTAGTACGTTGAATAACATAAATATCCTTTTCTCCTACAGGAAATGCATAATCAAAATTTAATTCTAAAGGTTGAGATTTCTGAGATTCAAAATCAATTAAATATTCGGAAGATATAGGTATATACTTTTCCTCTGCATTTTTAATACCCAAAGATACATACGAACTCTGTTTCTCCCCATAATTAGTAAGCATACAAGATATTTTACCTGATAATTTCTCAGAAACCGACGAACGGGTTGATTTTAAAAAATTTTTTGTGACATTACCATAAAATAATTTTTCAAATTCATAAATTGGTTGTTTGTCATTACATTCATTAGGAACAATTCCTATAATTATGGAATTACCATCATTATATCCATCATTTGAAGTTATAATGTCTCCTCCTTTTGTATCAGGATTCAGAATAGTAATATCAAAATAACCATTTGAAATTCCTCCCCATCCCCAATTTATATGATAATAACCATCTGCATCAATTCCATCACAAACAAAAGCATGACGACCGGCAAAAGAATCTCCACCAGTGTAATAAATTGGACGCTTTTTACTTAATTCATCTTGCAAGATTTCGTTCCATTCATCCCATTCAAAAGTAGCGCGTTCTAAATATTTGATAAAGTTTTTGTCATAATCAAAATATTTTGTCAATGCAGAAACAGCATCTTCAGAATAAGCTCCCGAAGCATTTCCATAGTCCATCTTTACTGCAGTTCCAACATGAAACATCAAGATTGCCACAGCATTCTCTTGTACCTTATCATATTCATTCTTATAATTGGGAAGCATATGATCCCAATCATAAGCAATACCATGTTGTATACTTTCAACTAAAATATGATTACTTCTTGATGTATAACCTGGGATGTCATCGAAAAGTTTATTTGGATATTTCCAATATGCCATAATTTGAGCCATTGCTGTAGCAACACATCCTGTCGCAGCTCTATTTGTACCATCATATAAAGGACAACAGTTATTGAAAGGCTCTCTCTGACTCCATTCTATACCTCCAAGTAAAGGAGATACTGGAGTATAAGAACCAGAAACTCTCTTCTTTGCCGCATTTACAATTTTCTTTACCAACGTATCCCCTTTTTCCATTGCTTCAACCGTATTTTTATATGCAGACAAGAAGTCTTTGAGATTAGAAGGCAGACTATCTGGGTTAAGAATCCCCTTATTGTTATAGCCTACAATAGCTGGCATACCATCATCACCACCTACAATCACATAGCCCATACTATCCTTGAAATTAAATATGTAATAAGGAGTGATTTTCTGTGGTGTGGTCGTACCACGAGTTTGAGTTTGTCGCATGCTCTGTTCACTAATGCTTGTTCCTAAAGAGGAAGCCTTTTCCAATGCAATTTCTTTAGCTTGCAAAAAGTCACGAGGCCCAGCTAAAACTTGGACTGTTCCAATAAGGAAGAGCAAACAACCTACAAAGAAAGTTTTGGGCATACTCCAAGAAAGCGATTTATCTATATATTTTTTCATAAACTTAATTCTTTTGTCTGTTATTTTCCTTAATGAGGAAATTGATTTTGATCCAACTCACAATCAACATAATCCCCTTCATGAGAAATTTCAGAGACTCTTAGTACAAAAATTTCCATTGAATTACTTATCGTTCGATAATGACTATCCAAATAACAGCCATATATAGCAATTGAATCTATCCAACCATTTGAATTTGGATAAAAATCAAAATTATTTACTAAACGCCCATTCTGTTCTTGATGAATTCTTATCATACCTTCACAAGAAGCAGACATCGTGGTTTCAACACCTGCATAAATAGGAGCATTTCTCATTGTCTCACAAAGTTGCATTAAGACTCTTTTGCAAGACTCATTCATAAATTTTCCAGAGCCAAATATTCCAAACATAATCTTTCTTTTATTTTATTAAACTTCTACAAACTTATCAACAGAGAAAGGCAATAGTTTTTCGAACTTTATACGGCTACCCTTTGGAATTCTTATTTCCTTAAGACTTGTGCAGCCATCGAATACACCTGAGCCCATCTCTTTGATGGTATCAGGAATATAAACCCATTCAAGAGATTCACAACCTGCAAAAGCGTGACTATCCACCTTTACGATGGATTCTGGGAAAGAAACACTCGTAATGTTTCTACACCCATTAAAAGCATCCGCTCCAATATAAGCTAGCGATTTAGGTAAATCTAGTTCTTGTTCAAACTTGAACCCAAGGCAACCATAAAAAGCATTATTACCTATATATTTCAAATTTGACGACCATATGACCTCTCTTATATTTGCACTAAGAAAAGCCCATTTCCCTATAGCAACAAGTGTATCTGGCAAAAATATTTTTTTTCGATACTGGCCTTTACCCGAAACGAAAGCATTATCACAAATAGCAACAGTACCATCTGCAACCTTGTATTCTTTCAAATTTTCGTTTCCTTTTATCAACTTTTTTCCATCAATGTAATACCGTACACCACAGCTATCAATATATTCCGTATTAGGATTCCCTTCAGGATTTGGATTAGCACATAATGCAGCAAGTTCTTGCTCCGTCATTTCCTTTGCCTTTTCTCCAAGACCATTCATAAAATCTCGCAGCTGCTCAACAGACTGTATTTTATAAATCAGTCCATTGTACTCTAAATAACCCTTTAATTCATTCATAATTCTTCGGTATTCAACTTGTTAATAACCCAAATTTATAGTTCTCTATCAATCAACATTCCATGTTGCTTCTGGACATCCATCAAAAGCGTCATCTATAACATCATCACTATATCCATTATAGTAACCATACTTTTCCCCCGAAGTTCCATAATCATCCCATTCATTGTAATAATCATCCTCTTTTTTATCATAAGAATCCTCAATTACATTGGGATTTTCGTCGAGACCATCCATAAATTCTTGAAGTTGCTTCATTGATTGGATTTTGTGAATCACTCCATTGTACTCCAAATATCCACTCACTTCATCCATAACAATATTTATTTTAATAAAATTCAATTAACCTATCTGGATTCACAAAACGGAAAGCAACCTTAGCAACTTTCTGGTCAACAGTAAAGACATTGCCTATAATAGGCTCATTCTCCACATAATTCTTTTTCTTTCGTGAATATCCCATAACTAATCCGATAGTTTGAAGACCAGCATCATTGATGTTTGATTTTTCAGCATTGATATAAAACACGAGACGATCTCCATTCGTTATACAATTATCAAATTCAAACTTTGACAGAATCTTATCAGAAATAGGATTGTTCTGTAACTCTACTGTTATTAGTCCAGCCTTGGTAAAGATTCCACCATTATGCTGCTTGAAACGAATATTAAAATGCACTTCGCCTTGAGAAATAAGTCTGCCATCAACATATTCCTCATATCTATCAACTGGAAAAGGGAACTCTCTAAATGTTAGAGTTTGAAAAATTGGCCATCTGTCCATAGGTGTTTAGATATTATGCTGTAGGCTACCTTTACAGCTTGTTCTTACGCTTTTTACATATATGCACAAAAACGTGGAGCCAGTCCTGTCACTCGTTCCACTGTAGAAAGGCCTTCGCATTGCCCTGATTGTCGAAACGAGCAACGCGAAAAGCCCCACGCTGATGCATATATATAGACACAGACATCACCATAAAATGACATGGTAATGAAAGCGTAATATAATACTACACCTTTGGGGCGTTTCCGTTGCTTTGTTTTTGACAATCAGATGAGTTTGCGAAGTTCTTCTACAGTCAAAACCAAAGCGTCCAGTAACGCCTTATGTATATATGCCCTCAGCCTTCCCCATCGTACTTTACTACGATGTCAGCGTGAAGACATTGCAAAAATAAACAATGTTTTTGTAACCGCCAAACTTTTTCGCCATTTTCTTTGCATCACCCATAGAAATCAACATAAAAGTAAAGTTTAACAGAATTTTCTTGCAAGAATAAACTTTTATGTTTATTTTTACAGCAAAATAAATAGAGCGATATGCAAACAAACAAATTGATGGATGAAATTCGCAAAGCTACCCCTGCTGACACGAACAAGCAGGTGGATTTATGTGTAGCTATTACTAATAGGGTGTTCGACTTACTTAAAGAGCGGAATATGACGCAACGGGATTTTGCCAAGGCTCTTGGCAAAACAGAAACTGAGGTAAGCCGATGGCTGAGTGGAACACATAATCTTACCCTAGCCACAATCGCAAAAATGGCGACCGTGCTTGGAGATGACATCATCACCACAACTTGCAGCCATCACCCTTATCATGTTCCAGATATCGAACAATACGCCACAATGGTAGCAGAGGAAACATCACTCCCCTAGCAACCAATCAAGCACACATTGCTGCTTGATACCCTCATGCCAAACGACAGGGTCGTTATCCAGAGTCAACAGGTACTTAGGATAATTATCGGAAATAGCTTGCAATGGTGCCAGCTCTCGCTTCATCGTCGTTTCTTCTCGTACCGTCAATGCCACTTGGTAATAAGCCTTTTCCTCGCCCCTGACAACAACAAAGTCTATTTCGGCATCGCCCATTTTACCTACATATATCTCTCCACCCCTACGAGCCAACTCCAGATAAACGACATTTTCCAAGACATGCCCCAAGTCGCCACCTTTCGTACCATTCACAACTTGGCGCAATCCTACGTCAGCAAGATATATCTTCTGACCAGTTTTCAACAGTTGCTTTCCCTTGGCATCATATCTTGATACAGGATAAAAGATGTAGCTGTCGGTCAATGCAGAGATATAGTTCTCCACGGTATGCGAAGTTATCTTGCGTCCTAAAGAGGTCATGGTATCACTGATACGCTTGATAACCGATATGTTTCCGATGTTATCAGCCAAAAACTTGACCACACTTTGCAGCATCATCACATCCGTAATCTTCCGACGACTCACCACATCCTTCAAGACGATGGTATTATACAATCCCAACAAATACTCTCTTACCATTTCTCGGTCATGTCGAAGTTGCAAGACATAAGGAAACGCTCCTTCTTCGATATAACTCCTATAGGCTGTTTCGAGATTCGTATCCGTTGGCAAAGCGGATAGATATTCCTTAAAGGAGAATGGGAACAACTTTACCTCGATATACCTTCCTGTCAGCAATGTTGCGATTTCTCCTGAAAGGAGATAAGCATTTGAGCCTGTCACATAGATATCGACATTATCCAACAAGAACAAACTATCTATCACTTTCTGGAAATTATCCACCATCTGTATTTCGTCAAAGAAAAGATAGTTCATCTTGTCCATGCATAAGTTTTTCTTGACATGAGCATACAAAACCTTATAATCAAGGAAAGGCTCGTTATCCAAGTCCTCAAAGTTGAGTTGCTGCACTTGATTCTCGGCAACGCCCTCTTCCAAGAGCTTTTGACAAAACATTCTCAAAAGGGAAGACTTGCCACAACGACGAATACCAGTCACCACTTTGATGACCTTCTTATCCTTCCACTTTTCCAAGACTTCTATGTATTCCTTACGTTCTATCATTGCTGTTCTCTAATTATTATATAACTCAAAAAAAATGAATTGCACTGCAAATATACGAAAGTTTTCCTAAAAATTTGCAGCGCACTGCAAATTTCTTTCATTTTTGCTATATTTTTGCAGTGCGTTGCATTTTTTAGTCTCATTTTGTACCAATAACACCGTCTCATTTCACCAATAATACCATCTTATTGCGCCAACAACACTGTCTTAACAGAATTGTAACATCTGTTTAAATCGCCTGTAACATCGTACTTGTACCTTTGCACCCAGAAATATGTATTAAGAAATAAAGTATGAGTACGATTTATCTTTGTATCGTGATCTTCCTGCTCTGTCTGGCAGTGTTTGATCTCTTCGTGGGAGTCAGCAACGATGCTGTCAACTTCCTGCAATCCGCCATCGGTGCCAAGGTGGCAAAGTTTCGCACGGTGCTAATTATCGCATCTTGCGGAGTGGTTCTCGGAGCCATTATGTCGTCGGGTATGATGGACATCGCCCGACATGGCATCATGAGTCCAGACCATTTCACCTTTGAAGAAGTAATGACGCTCTTCCTTGCCGTCATGGTGACGGACGTCATCATTCTGGATGTATTTAATACACTCGGAATGCCGACATCTACCACCGTATCTTTGGTGTTCGAGCTCTTGGGAGGTGCATTCATCCTCGCTACCCTGAAGATGTGGGGAGACCCAAGCCTCAACTATGGTATCCTGCTGAACAGCGACAAGGCTTTGGAGGTTATCATCGCTATCTTCGCCAGTGTAGCCATCGCCTTCTTCTTTGGAGTTGTCGTGATGTGGATTTCCCGTATCGTCTTCACCTTCAATTACAAGAAGCACAGCCGCTATTCTATCGCCATCTTCGGTGGCATCGCCTTCACAGCCCTCTCTTACTTCATCTTTATGAAGGGATTGGGAAAGAGCCCTTACTTGCCTAGCGAATGGCGCGACTATATCGACCAGAACATCGGTATGTTGCTCGGTGCCACATTCGTTGTCTCTGCCATCGTGATGGAGTTCTTGCATCTCTGCAAGGTAAATATCTTCAAGTTCACCGTATTGATGGGAACCTTCGGATTGGCGATGGCTTTCGCTGGCAACGACCTTGTCAACTTCATCGGTGTGCCTCTCGCAGGTCTTTCTTCTTACAACGACTACATGACGAATGCCAATGGTTTGGCACCCGATCATTTCATGATGACTTCCTTGATGGAGAGTGCCAAGACCACTCCACTCTATCTTCTCGCTGCAGGAGTCGTGATGATTGTTGCCATGGCTACATCCAAGAAAGCACAGAATGTGATTAAGACTTCCGTGGATTTGAGCCGTCAGGATGAGGGCGATGAGATGTTTGGTAGCTCCAAGGTAGCTCGTGTTATCGTACGCAACTGCCAGGCCTCCGACTCTTGGCTCAACCATTACTTGCCACAGGGCTTGAAAAACTGGATCAACTCTCGTTTCAACAAGAACGATGTGGAGTTGGAGGAGAGTGCTGCCTTCGACGTAGTTCGTGCAGCAGTCAACCTCGTGCTTGCCTCTATGCTCATCACCATCGGTACCAACCTCAAGTTGCCTCTCTCTACCACTTACGTTACCTTCATGGTGGCAATGGGTTCTTCACTCGCCGACCGTGCTTGGAGCCGTGAGAGTGCAGTGTTCCGTGTCACAGGTGTGTTGAGTGTGATTGGTGGATGGTTTATCACAGCTGGTGTTGCATTCTTCGCATGTTCCATCGTTTGCCTTGCCATGTATTTCGGTGGCATCACCATCCAGGCAGGTTTCATCGTGCTCGTCATCATTCTGCTCATCCGTAGCAACATCAAGTATAATGAGAAGGCTAAGCAAGAGAAGAAGGGCAGCACCTTCCAGTTGATGATGCGTTCTCACGACCCAGAAATCGTATGGGATTTGCTTCGCCGCCAGGTATCTCGCACACAGAGTTTCGTTTGCCACTTCGCCCTCAATGAGTTTAATCTCATCATGGACGGTCTTGCCAATGAGAATCCTCGCGACCTCAGACATGCCAACAAGGAACTGAAGAAAGAACAAGACATGCTCAAGAAATTCCGCCGTCAGGAGATGTTGGGATTGAAACGCTCACCAATGGAGATTGCCATCGAGCGAAACACTTGGTTCCACCTGGGTGCCAACAGCGACCAACAGTTTATCTACTCTCTACGTCGTATGCTCGACCCTATCAAGGAACATGTGGATAACAATTTCAATCCTCTGCCAGCAGAATACATCCGTGAGTTTGCTCCTATCCGTCAGAAAATCAACGACCTGATGAAGATGAGTTGCGAACAGATTGAGACCAGTCGCTATGAGAGCTATCGTGAGATACTAGCCGAGGCAGATGCCTGCAAGGATGAATTGAGCGTGCTTCGCAAGCAACATATCGATCGCATTCAAAACATGAAGGATAACTCCTATTTGCAGATTTCGCTCGTTTACCTCAACGTATTGCAAGAGAGCCAAGAGTTCCTCAGCGTGATGCGCCATCAGTTGAGAGCAGCCAAGCGATTCATGGAGAATTAAGCTCCCAAACAAGGCTTTTAGAAATTTTTCTTGGGCAAATACAAGAAGAAAATAAGCCAAATAGAATACGTATCTAACCAAGAAAATAAAAAAATCTCCCAGTTTGTATGTCCTATACAACTGGGAGATTTTTATTATTCGTGAGTAGCGAAACGCTGCTCTGCAAGTTTTTCATACTTAGTACCTGGCTTGCCATAGTTGGCATATGGCCAAATGCTGATGCCACCACGAGGGGTGAAGATACCGGTCACCTCGATATACTTAGGATCCATCAAGGCAATAAGATCCTTCATGATGATGTTGACACAATCCTCATGGAAATCGCCATGATTGCGGAAACTAAAGAGGTAGAGCTTCAAACTCTTGCTCTCCACCATCTTTACATCTGGGATGTAACTGATGCGAATCTCTGCGAAATCAGGTTGCCCTGTGATAGGACAAAGTGAGGTAAACTCTGGGCAGTTGAAACGAACCCAATAATCATTGCCAGGATGCTTGTTGACAAACGTCTCCAATACCTCTGGAGCATAATCCATTTTATACTGGGTCTTGGCACCCAAAGCCTTCAACCCATCTTCTTTTCTATCCACGTCTTGGTAAAATATAATGTTAAATGTTGAATGTTAAGTGCTGAATGTCGGAAGAAACATTCTTGCTTCTATCTTTAGTTGAGACTAAAGATTTTAAACACATTGTAAGAAATGTCGTTGTCATAGACATCCTCTCCCTCATGCTTCTTGGTAGCCTTCACGATGCGAATGGTGATAGGCAACACGATGATTTCATACACGGTCTTCAAGATGACCTGCCAAAGCATCAACCAAGGCAATTCTGATGTAGGAATCACGCCACCCAAAGCCAATGGGAAGAAGATGATACTGTCGCAACTTTCTCCTGCCACGGTACTCAAGATGGCACGAGCAGAGAAATGCTTGCCTCCATCACGAATCTTCATCACACTCATCACATAGGCATTGGCAAAGGAACCCACGATGAATGCCACAAAAGAGGCTGCAGCAATGCGAGGTGCCAATCCAAAGACGGCATGGAAACCTGCATCATTGGTCCAATAAGGAGCTGCAGGGATGGCATCACAAATGGCGCCCAAAGCCACAAAGAAGAAATTCATGGCAAAGCCTGTCCAGATGAGCAAGCGAGCCTTACCATATCCCCAAACCTCACACACCACATCATTGATGATGTAGCTCACAGGGAATACGATGAGACCTCCCGTAAGGGAAATAGGACCTACTGCGATTTGCTTTGTTTCGAGCACGTTTGCCGCAATCAGACAAACGCAGAAGAGGATGCTGAAAAGCATAAACAGCACACTCACTTGAGTTGTTTTCTTTTCCATTTTTCTTGTTTTTTTACGAGGTTTACCAAGCACTCGGGTTTATAAAAATTACCATCTCTATTGAGAAAGCGGGTGCAAAATTACGATTATTCTGCCAAATGACAAAATAATTGGATGAGAATTTTGCATTTTCTACATAAAGAAAGAGAGGGAAAAGCCTTATAATAAGCCCTTTCCCTCTCTTATACCTTATTTTTGCAAGTCAGAATTACTTCTCCTCTGCAGTTTCTTCCTCCTGACGGTCAGCCACATTGTCACCCTGTGTAGGAGCCAAAGTTGCCTTGAAGTCTGTGATACCATTCTTTACCAAGATGTTGTACCACTGAAGAAGCTTCTTGATATCGCTGTCGTGTACGCGGTCACGATCATAGTTAGGCAATACCTCTGCGAAATATGCGTGAAGCTCATCTGCTGATGCCTTTCTGTAGTTCATGCTGCACTCCTTGCTGCCTTCCTTCTTGCCTACGCTCTCAAGTACTTCCCAAAGAGCAATCTCGTCAGCATCTGTGTACATGGCAATATCGCCAAGGCTAGTTACACGGTCGGTAGCAAACGCAGGAACGCGCTTGTGGTTTTCGTCAATAGTTTCAACGATAAGGTTTCTGTTTCCACGTGATACCAGTTTGTAAAGGCCTGGTTTACCTGCAATTGAAAGAATTGTTTCCATTTTTACAATTAAATCTTTTTATTTATATGTTATTATTTACTATGATATTTCTCTCGTTTAGGATGGCCAGCAACATGTCTATCTGGGCTTCGATGTCCTGCTCGCCATCATTGATGATCTCAAAGTTGCTTCGTCTCACCACTTCCTCTTGTGGCATCTGCGCCGCCAGCCACTCCAAGGTTTTCTCTCGGCTGATATGGTCGCGCCGCATCACTCGCTGAATACGTACTTCCTCAGGAGCCGTCACACAAACCACATAATCGAAATGAGTACGATGGATAAAACCACTATCAAAGAGGATAGCACTCTCCAGCCAGTCGATGCCACTCTGTTCGAAATCACGAGCCACAGCAGGATGAATGACGTCATTGACAGCATGCTTATGCGCCTCACTCGCCAGCAGGAACTTTGCCAAGACTGGCTTCTGGAGCACATGGTTCACATATACCTCCTCTCCCACCAGAAGAGAAAGCGCCTGCTGCAGTTGGTCGTTCTCACGCATCAATCGCTTGGCAGCCGCATCACAGTCATAGACCTGAATGCCCCGACGCTCCAAAGCCTTGCACACAAAGCTCTTTCCGCTTCCGATACCGCCAGTTATAGCTATCTTCATTTTTCACCTTATTATATATAGTGCAATCTAGAGCTTATTGCTGCTCCAAGAGATAATCCACCTTTTGAATGTCGAGATGCGCCTTGCTCACCGAACGAGGCACACTGCGCAACTGCAACGTACATTTGTCGGAAGGTTGGCTGATTATTTCATTGTAATCCACCACCACCTTGAACATATCATCCTTGATGGTACGGAACAAACTGGCTCCTATCGTAAAGTGTACTGTCACCTTGGAAGGGAAAGTGCGCAACACCATTCCTGCCGGCATGTTGATAGCTGTAATAGGCACATCTACCGTTTCCTCGGTCAGCACATCTGGATATACAGCCAAGCGCACCATGCTTGGTACAATTTTCACACCTCGTATCTTTTGGAGACGCACATTACGATGAATGGTGTCCTGAAGATTAACTTGGTTGAAAGGCTCTATCTCCACTTGTTTCAACTGGTCGAGTTGGCTCTTGTTGGCATACACCGTAACCGTGGAAGGATAAAACTCCGTATGAGCCAGATAGTAACTCTTGGTGGTCGTAATTTTTCCTCGGAACACCACAGGCACTTTTTTTGAAGCACCATACGTGAAGTAAAAGTCAAACTTGGCTGGCTTCACCGATAGCAACTTACTCGACCCATAGAGTTGTGCCAACACCTGACGCTGCACCTCTGCATATGGAACCGTACCCTTTCCCTTGTCTTCATCCGCATAAGTAGAAAACTTAAAGGTAAGCGGACGGAACGTACGTCCATATTGGTAGGTGACAAGAGTGAATCCCTTGTCTTTCACCACCACATGCACCGTGTCGGTCAAATCATCCGTGATGACTGCATTGCGAGGCACTCCCACCAAGCGCACAGGAATATCCAGCTCCTTCTCGTAGGTCTCATTGAGGGTCATCATCAACCAGAAAGAACCACTGAGAGCGAGAAAGAACAAAAAAATCAGAAACTCCTTATTCATCGTACTGAACAGGAAGTTTCTGACAGTTGTGAGTATATTCTTCAGACTATGCATTTGTAGCAGGAGCTGTAGCATCAGCAAACACGTAGCTCTTAGCCACAGTGATAACTACGCCACGAGCAATTTCCACGTCAACCGTATTCTGTTCTACGTTGATACGCTTCACAGTACCATAGACGCCACCGCCAGTAACCACCTTTGACCCTTCCTGCAAAGAGTTTTGGAAGTTACGAATTTCCTTCTGCTTTTTCTGCTGAGGACGAATCATAAAAAACCACATGATAGCGAAAATAGCCACCATCATGATGAGGAAACTCATGCTTCCTCCTGCGCCTTGTGCTTGCAATACTAAATTCATTGTATTTTTTCTTTATTTAAAATTGATAATTGTTTTTATATTTATTCCTCTCTGTCATGAGGAGTCTTTCTTGCGTTCTTACGATCTGGCAATTCCTTCATAATCACCCCATTCGAAATCAAATAGCGAGCGATGGCATCAAGCATACCGTTCACATAGCCGCCACTACGATAAGTACTGTAGAGCTTAGCCAAGTCCACGTATTCATTGATGGTCACGGTGGCTGGGATATTAGGGAATGTCACCAATTCGGCAATCGCAATCTGCATGAGCACTACATCCATATAGGCAAGTCGAGAAAAATCCCAATTGCGAGAAGCCTCGCTCATATAGTGCTGATACTGATCAGCATTGAGAATGGTGGCACGGAAGAGCTTGCGAGCGAAATCACGGTCTTCCGCATCTTTATATTCAGGAAGAAGCTCCTGGTTGGCCTTGTTGACCGGGTCAAAGCGCTTGATGGTCTTCAACACGAACGTATCCACGATGGTCTTATCGTCATTCCAATAAAGGCTTTTCTCTTCCAACAAGGCATCCAAATCATCATTATCCATAATAAAGGATTTGTATAAGCGACGCCAAGCCTCGCGATCCTCATCATAGCCATCAGCCTCACTAGCCATGTACTCCTGATAAATATCGCTCTCCACAATGCGTGCATACAACTTACGCACGAACTCGATGTCATCATCCCATGAGGAATTCTTAGTATCTATCCATTCACCCAACATCTTATTTTCTTCCAACTGTACGGCAAAACGGTTGAAAGCAAATCGCTGCGAAGGAACCTCTGCACCTTCACGCTGAGCACGCGCCATATCTACATCATAACGCTTACGAGCCTCTTTGGTTATCGCCACAATGAGCTGGAGCATATAGTTATACAAATCGTAAGCCTTAGAAAGACTAAACAACAATTCTTTCTCGGCATTATCCATATTACGATTGCCGTTTTGATAGTATGCGTAGGTTAACTGGACTATCTTTCTTCTTATCAAATCCCTATTAATCATTCTCTAATAATTTAAAAGGTTTAAATACTAAAAATTTTACGATGCAAAAGTAAGAAAATATATGCTAATCTGCAAGAAATCACACAAATATTTCTACTTTTTTAAGGATAAATAGTGCTAAAGAGCATATTTTTCATGAATAAATTTGTATATTCCAAATAAAAGTCGTAATTTTGCACCCGCTTTTTCAAAGCTAATCCGTGTGATGGCGAGTTAAGGCACTAATTATTAATACTTAATTTAGAGTAACACAATGAAAGAGATTAACGTAACAGGTCAGAAGCGTACAGACCTTGGTAAGAAAGCTTCTAAAGCATTGCGCAAAGAGGGTATGATCCCATGCAACTTGTATGGTGAGAAGAAGGGTGAGAACGGTGCACCTGAGGCATTGTCATTCGCAGTTTCATTCAGCGAGCTCCGCAAGATCATCTACACTCCTCACGTATATGTTATCAACCTCATCATCGACGGTGAGAGCCACACAGCTATCATGAAGGAGATTCAGTTCCACCCAACTACAGATGCTCCATTGCACGTAGATTTCTATGAGGTGAACGATCAGAAGCCTATCACAATCGGTATCCCAGTTAAGTTGGTAGGTTTGGCACAGGGTGTTCGCGATGGTGGTCGTATGAACCTCTCTATCCGCAAGATCAATGTAACTGCTCCATACCAGCAGATTCCTGAGCACCTCGACATCGATGTTACTGCTTTGAAGATCGGTAAGAGCATCAAGGTAGGTGAGTTGTCATTCGAGGGTCTTGAGTTGGCTACAAGCAAGGCTGTCGTAGTTTGCTCTATCAAGATGACACGTAACGCTCAGCTCGCAGCTCAGCAGGCTGATGAAGCAGCTGAGTAATCCTTTGGGAAATAACATCTATTAAGAAGATATTTCAAATTGGATAAATATTTGATTTGTGGTCTCGGGAATCCGGGCGATGAATACGCAGGAACCCGACACAACACAGGATTTATGGTATTGGACGCTTTTGCTAAAGCGTCCAATATTCATT
>CAVKNU010000050.1:0-15667 GCA_963657465.1 Lachnospiraceae bacterium | reverse complement strand
TATATTCTGCATTGCATTGAGCACGAAAATCCTCATACTCAGCTCTTGCCTGTTTTTTGAAAGCTTCATAGCGAGAAGAGAAGCTGTCGTTTTGCCCCATGATGACATTTGGGGCTAAGATCATTATGAAAAATGCTATTGCTCTCATCATTTTAATGCATTATGTTAACTCAAAAGTCTTGTTATCTATATCTGTCACCGATTTTTTAATAGGTACAGTGTGTAACTTTTTTGCAAATGCACGAATTGTCTTTGAAGGATTGTAATCAACAATAAATGTAGGTTTATGCTCATAATCATAATTCTCTAAAATCAAATTGTTTATGCCCTCATCATGACATCCATAGCCGATGATTATGAGTTTGTCCGCATTTCTTAGATTTTGTCTAAATTTTTTGAATAGTTTTTTGTACAATAAAGGCTCATTGTATCTTAGCATTTTACTTGTTGTACCAGTAAGGAAGTCTGTGTGCAACTCAAAAGGAGAGCTTTCGTATTTCATTTTTCGACCACACGAATATAGAATGTCTCCAGAAGCAATTCCTATTGGAATTTTTACATATTTTTGGGGAACAAGAATCATATTTGGTAGTCTTTTTCTAAAGATTACATAGTCTAAGCTACCATGTAACTTATACAGACGAACAGGTTTGTTGTATCGTCCTGTATATCTTTCCAACCTAACCTTATATGTTTTGTTTCCACAATGCAGTTCCCCAAAGAAATCAGACCCAAATTCATCAAAACCATCTGCAATTTTCTCATTTAAATAAGGCGTATTAGAAAAAGACTCAAAAAGTGTATCATGATTTAGGGTATGAACATTTACTGTAGAAGAATCACACCATCTCGCTACACACTGTAGGAATCCATTATATCCATCAACTCCATCCCAACACCCATTGCTCTCTGGCGAAATCAAATATGCGACAATTTGATTGAATAGTGGCTTAATGTTGATTAGCAGAGATTTGTAGTCAAAAATATCGTCTATTAATCCTTTCCCACAATTCTGATATTTTTGCATAACGACTTCTTTTTCTAAAAAGTCGTAGAAATTTTCATAGTCAAAGTTTCCAACTTCTTTTTTGTATTCTTTAATCAAGTTTTTGCACAAAGAAAAACTTTTCTCCCATTGATTGCATTCCTTGTCAAGTGTATCTGTTTTAACACATAATTTACCTTCAAGGGAAAATGCTATAGGAGAATCCTTCAAACTTGTTAATCTTTCTAATTTTTCATTTAAGCAATTTCCTACAGGATAACCAGCTGGAACAGAAAAACCAGCTCCTAAAAGGATTGCTACAGAATGTTGTTTGTTCATAAGTAAGATGCTTTAAGTAAAGGCAAGACAGCATGCTACCAATGGTAGAGCCATCTTGCCTCTTGAAAAGTTATTGATTTATTTTAATTTCCAACTCTCCCAATTACTTGAGATTGTTTTTGCTGGAATCACTGTTGGGGTCTGTGGTTTGCTATTGATAACAATAGATTGTTGGCTAACTTTTTCTGTCACAAAGTTACCCAATTGTTTCAACGTAACATCACCCTTCGTATCTTTCAGTTCTTTCAAAAGATAATAAGTGAATAGACCATGACCTTCCTTCTTGTATGGGTAAGCTGTTTCGTCACCTTGCGCAGCAGAGAATACTACAACATTACCAACAGGTACACCTCTATTGGCTTTTAAAGCTACGCCACGTGCTGATGCCAACATGTCGCCCTCACGCTTAGCACCACTGAAGCAAGCATCAAGAAATACCGTTACTGATTGTGATGGCACATTTCCTAAATCAGCATATAATTTCTCCAATGGATAGCCTGTGCTAGCGTCACTTCCATAACCATCAATAGGAAGTAAATAAGCATTCTTTGATGCTTCATCAGGAATGCCGTGTCCGGCATAATAGAAGATTGCTTTTGCTTTGCCCTTTCTTGTTTCAAGGACTTTGCCCAACCATCCAATTTCATGCTTCATATCATTCAAAGTTGCATTAATCGCTAAATGAATGTTCTCTTCTGGAAGCCCAAGTACATTTTTGCAATATTCTGCAAAAATTTTACCATCATTAGCAGCAAAAGGTACGCCTGCTTCTTTATTATAAGACTCATTTCCTATAACAACAGCAAAAACATTGTCTGCCTTGTTTCCTACGACAGGGATATTTTTATCAACGTCTGAAGTTAGAGAAGCAACTTGTATGTCAAAACTCTTTTCGTCAGACATTTTTTCTTCTACGACGATTTTTTTAGCAGCCATCGATTGATTAAGCTGTAAATCAATATGCTTGTCTATAGCGTATTTGCCATATTTTTCACGAATCTTGATGTCCAAAGGAATGCTATTTCCTTTGTAATTATCGGTAACAAGAAGAGGGAAGACAACAGATTTTGATGCACCTCCATTTAAAACGCTAAAACTACGATGACTACCATTTTCATCTGCAATCATAACACCTGTTGGGACAGAAAAGTCAACGGTGATATCTTCTGCATTTCCATGTTGGGTATTTTGCAAAAGTAATTGGATGTCAAAAGGCATCTTCTTTTTAAGAGTTTTGCCGTCTGCTGATGTAATTGCATAATCTACAATTTCCAATTTTGGAGCGACAAATTGTTTTGTTGCTACTGCTAATTGAATTGGATCCGCTCCCAATCCATGTGGTTCATTTACTTGAACGACTAAATCAACTTTTCCATTTTTAAGGTTCAAGTCTGAATAGATTGGGATTTGAATTTCTTTAGTCTCTCCAGCTTGTAGTGTTGGTAAATCAACAGAACCCAAGGTTAGACCTACAGTTGGATCTGCAGATAAAATGTTTGCTATACATTTACGAGCAGTTCCTTTACCCTTGTTTGTTATTTTAAATTTGATAAAGCAACTTTCACCTGCGTCAATAGCATTGTTGCCGCTAGGATCGACAAATTTTACAGAATTAGAGGCAATCTCTAAAATAGGTGGATTTCTTGGGTCAAAATCATCTACGTCTACAACTCTAGACGGAGTTCCTACATTGCCATTTTGACATGATGCAATCATAGCTTTTGCTTCATTCATTCCTAGCTCATAAGCTTTTGTAAACCATCCTAAAGCTTCATTAGGATTTTTTGCTACTCCTTCTCCATAAAAATACATCCAGCCAGCAAAGTATGCAGCTGCTGCATTTCCATTAGAGGCTGCTTTTTTGAACCAAGGTAAAGCTTGGCTATAACTTGCTTTTACTCCATTAGAACCATTTGCGTAGCTCCATCCCATGAGATATTGGGAGTAAGCATCACCAGAATTCGCTTTATTGCGAATTTGGTCAATAGTTTGTGCTGTGACATTGAAACAAACTAATGTCATAAGCAAAAATACAATAATTTTTTTCATTTCATTTTTATTTAATAGTTATTATTTTTGTTTTTTCTTTCATCTTAATGTCTTTAGCCTTACATTTTCCCAACCACTTCTGAAAATCCTTCAATGGCAGTTGTCTCGGAAGTCCTGCATCCTCGTTCTCGGTATTTGCCTTGGCAAACATATTGGGCGAGAATACGATATAAATGGTATTCTGTTCCATAGAATGTTCGCATGTCATGGTGTATTCATCAACTTCATTTGGATTCCCATCCGCCTTTTGGCAAGAAAAGAAAACGTAAGGCTTATCATGGACAATCGTATAGGCTGGCTCTCCCGAACTTCTGTATGGCAAGAGGCAAAAGACTTGTTGAGTGCTCTCATCCAACAGATAAACTGCTAGATAGCCATTGATGGGTGATTTGAAATATAGATATAAGTCATCACCATTCCGGAACTCTTCGCTTTCAAACTTCAAATCAGTGCCATTTCTTAGAAGCCTTGCCTCAAAGTCGATACCTGCATTCTTGATTTCACGGGCTTTTCCATCAATTGTGGCTTTGATGATTAGCGCATTGTTCTCATAAAATATATCAAACTTTGGCTCACCAAGAGTTTCTATCCATTCTCCCTTGACATCGCTTCCACCAATGGATAAGAAATCAACGGAAGATTTTCCGTTCTCATTTTTTACTATCGTGGAATTGCTTTGAGACACGAGAGTACCGAACGCGTCTGCAAGAGCTTGAATCTTGGCACGTTCGAGGGCTGTACGCTTACCTTCTTCCAACGAAACATTATCGGGGATATGGTAAATGTATTCACCATGAACTCTCTCCATCTTTTGTGCGAATGTAGAGAGTAATGGCATCAGTAGGAGAATGATGAAAAGATTGCGCAAATTCATTTACCAACCTAGCATTTTGTCTAAATCCTTGTGCAATTTATCTCCTTTTTTCTCTAAGTCTTCTCGCACAATTTTCTTGGCAGCTTCCTTCGCCATGTTGCTGTTGTAGGCGATGCGTACAAGAACCTCTTTGTTCTTATTGGATAAGGTGCGGAAAACTTCAACCACAGGAATTGTTCTGCCGATGCTTTGCGAAATTAAGTTTTTGCTTGCCATGATGCTTTGGGTCACGGAAGCTGCTTGTTCTTGTGACAGTTGCTTGTTGGCAACGGTATTTTCTACAAGTGCGGTAACCTCCGTTTGGATTTGTCCTGCAAGGTTTTGTTTGGCAAGTTCTAATGCTTGCATCTTGGCTGCATCATAGTTTTCACCGATGCTCATGGCTTCGCCCATGATGTACTTAGGAAACATGTTGTCATCATACTCGTATGACATCATGTAAGCCTTGTCCAATTGCTTTTCTATAGGAAGTGCTCCTGGAGTTGTTGTCCATCCCTCCTTACTCAGTTTTTTAGCTTCTTTTCTTGCTACTTTGGTGGCTTTTTGGGTCAACTCAGATTTGGATGATTTCATAATCACCTTGCGCTCTTTGGCTTGTTCTTTTGAGATTTGAGCGAAAGAAGGAGAAGCGTACATTGCTAAAAGTAATGCGCATAAAATACCAACTGCTTTCATTGTCTAAATCAATTAAGCCAACGACTCCCTGATTGGCAGTTAATATTAAGTTTCTTGGATATACAAAAACGAAAACGTGGAGCCAGTCTGCTGCTCGTTCCACGATGTGAAGGCCTTCGCATTGCCCTGTCTGTCGAAACGAGCAATGCCGAAAGCCCCACGCCGATGTAAGTATATAATTCACCCTCCCTACCAACGAACCTTTTGAGTCCGAAGCCAATGAGGGCTGTATATAAAACATCCCATAGGGCGTCCCCATTGCTTTGTTCTTGACAGACAGTTGAAGTTGCGAAGTTCTCACATCGTCAAAACCAAAGCGTCAGTTACGCCTTTATTTATGTATATGTCACCCCACCTTGGCCCAATCGTGAGCTTTCGGCAGGATTACGTTTGCAAAGATAGTGATTATTTTGATAAGTTGTATCAAAATTGTAGAGAATTTTTAGTGAAATGGAAAAATTTTAGTAAGGATGAAAAGTTTATTTTATTGATTTATTTGACTTGACTGTCAAGCTAGGATAGCCAGACTGTCTCCCTGAAACAGTCAAGCTATCTCCTAAAGACAGCATTACTTTCTAACTTATGACAGTCTCCTAAGATAGATAGTGCTTGTTCTGCATAGACGCACAGCTTCGCTTTTCTATATCACATTACACGAAATGTGGTGAATATCAGAGTGCTATGCTGTGTATTGTGATATGTGAAATAGAATTTTACATACTAGCAATGTATCCTGTGCCTCTTCCTTTGCCTACTTTTTGAATTTCTCCAGCATCCATCATTTCTTTTAAAGTTCGTTCGATGGTGCTAATGCTGATGTCTGGGCAAAGCGCAGAGATGTCGTTCTTGGTGATTTTGCCCAATCTCTTTTGAAAGACTGCCTTGATGCGATCTGCCTTCGAAAGTGTCTTGCCATGCAAATGCTCCACTCGGTCTTGAAACTCTTGGTATGCTTTTAGGATAATGCCAAGATAATAGCTTGTGAAGGGTTGATAGGTGTTCTCGCCCTCATGCCACCCTATAGAACTCGCTCTCAGAGCCTCGTAATAGGTTTCTTTCGATTTCTCAATGAGCATTTCGATACTGATATATTTGCCCACAATATAGCCACAACGATAGAGTAGGAGGAGCATGAGTAAGCGACTCATACGACCATTGCCATCGTTGAAGGGGTGGATGGAAAGAAAGTCAAGCACAAACATCGGAATGAGCAATAGGGCATCGTATTCACTCTTATCCAAGGCTTCGTTGAATGCTTGGCAGAGGTCTTCTATTGCTTCTGGTGTTTGGAATGCGGGGGTAGGTTTGAATCTAATGTGTTCATTTCCTTCTTGGTCTGTTTCTGCGATGATATTGTCTGTATTCTTGTATCGTCCACCGGCTTCTTTTCCTCCAAACGAGTAAAGGTCACGGTGTAGTTGCAACAAATTATTGGAGCGAATAGGGATGTACTCATAATTTTCATGTATAGTGGTGAGTACTTCCCGATAGCCAGCAATCTCTTCCTCAGAGCGACTTCGTGGCTCGGCTTTCTCTACAACGAGGGCATGGAGGCGTTCGTCAGAGGTGTAGATGCCTTCAATGCTATTGGATGCCTTAGTGCTCTGTATTTTGGCGATTTCTAATAGGACAGAAAGGGTGTCTGCTTTTGCGGAAATATATAAGTCTTGCTTGCCCTTGTATTCATGAAGGGCAGCTATTTGGCTGACAATGGAAGGTGTTAGCAAATTCTTAGGAGTATCTTTATAATCGAATTGGTGCATGTTTTTTTATATGTTTTTTATCGACTGCAAATTTACAAATATTTTCTCAATTATCTGCCCCAAAATAAATTTATCTGCCTCATTTGCTGCTAAAATGAGGCAGATAAATCGAAAATGAGGCAGAAAAAATGTCTTTTCTAACTACTTTCTCACAAAATTCCAAGGATTTTAGAGGTAAAAATCACAAAATTCCAAGGGTTAAAGGGGTGTTTTATCACATTTTTCCTAAAATAATGCGTTTATCGTATTTTTAACTCTTTCGGTTGAGGTGACGAGCGAGTTGGACTCATCAGCGCCCTTTGCCCCCATATATACCTCATGATTGTAGTGTTTCATCTGGCTAGGTACATTCACTCTTGCCGAGAAGTGGTATTCATGGATATGGGTGGCATCGTATATTTGGCGGATATTATCCTCGTTTACGCCGCTTCCGACAAGGAGGATGATTCTACCTTCTGCTTTCTGCTCTAGTTCTGCCAGAAGAGAGGTGCCATCAATCGCTTTGGGTTGCTGCCCAGAGGTAAGGATGCGGTCGCAACCAAGACTGATGATGTCTTCCAAGGCCTTGACGGGATTCGAAGTCCTGTCGAAAGCACGATGGAAAGTTACGCTCATGTTTTTCAAGTCTTTACCTGATGCCGACCAACAGCTGGCATTCTCTTTAGCCAAGGCGATAAGACGACGATTCGCCTCTATATCAACCTCTCCCTCAGGCGTAAGGCAACCGATGACCACACCATCCACACCGAGTTCTCTGCACATGCGAATGTCTTCTTCCATGCGTTCTAGTTCCAAGGCGGTGTAGAGGAAATCGCCGCCACGAGGACGGATAATAACATGCAGCTTCGTGCTGGTAAGTAATTGGCGAGCCACTTTGATTTCGCCATACGATGGAGTAGTGCCACCCTCAGGGATTCCTGCACAAAGTTCCACACGGTCGGCTCCTCCCTCTTGGGCTGCCAAACAGCTCTCTACGCTGTTGGCGCATATCTCAAACTTAAAGTCTTGTCTGTTCATTGTTGTTCTCTTTGTTTTCTCTTGCAAAGATAATACATTTATCTAGAATCTGGCTTGTGTTTGAAAAAAAAGCATTATATTTGCAATCAAATAGAATTCCTAATAGAATAAAAAACGAAGTTACAATGAGAAAGAATATCACTTCTCTTATCGTCTTGCTCTTTGCATTCGTGCAGTTTGTGATGGCAAGTGCTACATCTGCAAAGATGGAAAATAACAAACATTTTATTGCTGATGAAGACTATCGCTCAAAGGTGGAGAATGCCTTCAAGCAGAAGATAGACTTGGTGGGCAAGCAGTTTTATGACCAAAAGATGCTCAAGAAGCAGAAGGCGAATGGCGAAGAGGCAGAGGCGTTGCAGTTTCTTTATGCTTACATGCCCCTGGCTGATGTCACTGACTATCCTACGAGCTTCTTCCTTCAGAATGTACGTACCAGTTTCCAGGCGCGTAGGGAGATGGCTTGGGGTAAGGAAGTGCCAGAATTGCTCTTCCGCCATTTCGTGCTTCCTATCCGAGTGAACAATGAAAACCTGGATGATTCTCGCCAAGTGTTCTATCAAGAATTGAAGGAACGTGTGAAGGGAATGGGCATGAAGGATGCCATCCTCGAGGTGAATCACTGGTGCCATGAGCGAGTAACTTACCAACCTTCTGATGGACGAACTTCTGCACCATTGGCAACCATTCGTTCGGCTTATGGAAGATGTGGTGAGGAGAGTACTTTCACGGTGGCTGCCTTGCGAGCTATTGGCATTCCTGCCCGTCAGGTTTATACGCCTCGCTGGGCACATACGGATGACAATCATGCTTGGGTGGAGGCTTGGGCTGATGGCAAATGGTATTTCTTGGGTGCTTGCGAACCAGAGGCAGTACTGAATCTGGCTTGGTTTAATGCACCTGCTTCTCGTGCTATGTTGATGCATACCAAGGCTTTTGGTGATTATAATGGCCCTGAGGAGGTCATGCTCCGTACCTCTAACTATACGGAAATCAACTTGATAGACAACTATGGGTCTTCTGCTCGCATCGACTTTGATGTTGTGGATGAGGCTGGCAACCCTGTGGATGGGGCAAGAGTAGATTTCAAGATTTACAACTATGCGGAATTCTGTAGTGTCGTGACGAAATACACGGATCGTGATGGCAAGGCTTTCTTGTCGGCTGGTAAGGGCGACATGATGGTTTGGGCTTCGAAGAATGGTAAATATGGCTTTGCCAAGGCTTCTTTTGGCAAGGACACGAAGATGGTGATTCGTTTGAACCATGAGGTGGGAGAAAAGCAGCAGGTCTTCTTCCGTGATTCTTTCGATATCGTTCCTCCTCCTGAGCGAGCCAATATCCCAGAGGTTTCGGCTGAAGCAAGGGCTAAGAACTTAGAGCGATTTGCCTACGAGGATTCTATTCGCCATGCTTATCTAGCAACGTTTTATAATAAAGAAACAGCCTTGCAAGCTTTGCAACAGCAGGGATTGGTAGAGGAGAAATATCTTACCAGAAATGGCATCGGAACGCTTGTGGCAAAAGGCGAAACTCTGTCTGTCGATACAGAAAGAAAGCCTTTGCGCAATACGATGAACATCTCGGCAAAAGCTCAGCAGATGGTAGATTTCTTGGTGGCATCTAGCGGTAATCATCAAGTGATACTTGATTTCTTGAAGCAACATCAGGATAATCTTGATAGAGCTATCCAACTGCTGACGACTCTGAGTGCCAAAGATTTGCGCGACATGCAGATGAATATCCTAGAGGATAACTTCTCTGCCAAGAGCGATCAGTTGAGTCCTCGCGTGGAGAACGAGATGATAACTCTTCCTTTCAAGCAGTTCTTCGAGAAAGAATTCGGCAATATGAAGTCCTCTGTGGAGACGGATGTTTTGGGTGGTGCTGTAAAGGTAAACCAACCTTTGTCGCAAAGTTTCAAGAACCGTCCTGCTCTTTTGGTGGAATGGGTGAAGCGGAACATCCGGATCAATCCTGACAAGAAAGCGCTACAGATAGCACAGACTCCTATAGGCGTTTACCGTTCTCGCCTTACCGATGAGCGCTCTCTCAAGATATTCTTTGTTGATGTGGCACGAAGCTTAGGCATTGAGGCTCAGGTAGATCCCGTTACGAAGAAGACGCAATACAAGCAAAATGGAGAGTGGGTAGATGTTGGTTTCGACACTACCGTACAGCAAGCTGCTGCTAAGGGTACACTCAAGTTGTCTTACCAAGATAATGGTATGGTAGATGACCCTAAATATTACAGTCATTTCACGTTGACTCGCATCAATCCAGATGGCTCTACTTCGCTTTTGGAATATGATGAGGAGGGTATTACTTGGAGTAATACTTTCGAGAAAGGTGTGGATTTGGATGAAGGTGACTATGCCTTGGTGACAGGTACTCGTTTGGCGAATGGTGGAGTGTTGTCTGAAATGCAATTGTTTCATGTGAAACATGGTGAAACGACCGCTCTTGATATGCATTTGCGCACCTCTTCTACTGAGGTGACAGTGATAGGAAACTTTGATTCAGAGTCAAAGTTCTTGCTTTTGGATAAGAATTTGGATGTGAATCATTCTCAAGAGGTTAGCTTGCTTTCTCAGACTGGACGTGGCTATTTTATTACGGGTTTGATAGGAGTAGGGCAGGAACCTACCAATCATGCTCTCAAAGATATCGCTAAAGTGGCAGAGGTGTTTGATAAGTGGAACCGTCCTATCGTCCTCTTGTTTGAGGATGAAGCCGCTGCAAAGAAATTTAGGATTTCTGAGTTCGTTGGACTTCCTAAGAATATTATCTTTGGAGTTGATAAAAATGGGGAAATTCGCAAGCAAATCATTGAGAATATGAAACTTATGAATGCCAATATCTTGCCAATCTTTACGATTTCTGATACGTTCAATCGTGTGGTTTACATCTCACTAGGATATACAATTGGGTTGGGAGAACAGTTGGAAACGGTTATCAAAAAACTGTAATAAAAGCTTCACTAAGTGAGATTTGCATGCTTTTTTGAAAGCCTATTTGATACAAAAAAGAAGGAGATGTCATAACGTGTGACATCTCCTTTTTTATGTGTCTTGAATTTTCCTTTAATGTGCTTCGAGCCAATTCTTTCCCCAGCCAGCATCAGCCACTAAAGGTACGCAGAGCTGGTAGGCATTCTGCATTTCTTCCACAACGATTTTCTCTACTTTTTCTTTTTCTTCTGGATAAACAGAGAAATTGAGTTCGTCGTGAACTTGGATGATCATCTTGCTCTTGATACCTTCCGCCTTGAATCGATTGAAGATTTTTACCATAGCCACTTTTATAATATCGGCTTCCGAACCTTGGATAGGTGCGTTGATGGCATTTCGCTCGGCAAAGCCACGAACGGTTCCATTGCGACTGTTGATGTCTGGGAGATAACGGCGGCGATGGAAAATCGTTTCAGCATAACCCTTTTCGCGAGCAATCTCTTTTGATTTCTCCATGTAGGCTTGTACGCCAGGGAAGGTGCGGAAGTAATCTTCGATAATCTGTTTTGCCTCTTTATTCTCTATGTTCATGCGTTGAGCAAGTCCGAAAGTGGTGATTCCGTAGATGATTCCAAAATTGGCAGTTTTTGCCTTCTTGCGCTGAGCATCAGTTACTTGCGAGATGTCCTCATGCCATATTTTTGCTGCTGTGGCAGCATGGATATCCGACCCTTCACGGAATGCTTCTACCATATTGGCATCCTGACTGAGGTGTGCCATGATACGAAGTTCTATCTGTGAATAGTCTGCTGAGAAAAACAGGCATCCTGGCTCAGGGATGAAACAACGGCGAATCTCCTTACCATCATCGTCACGTACAGGAATGTTCTGGAGGTTTGGGTCGCTGGATGAGAGACGACCTGTGGCGGTAATGGCTTGGTTGAATGAAGCATGGATGTGACCTGTACGAGGGTTGATCAACTTAGGCAGTGCATCTACATAGGTGCTCAAAAGTTTCTTTAATCCTCTGTAGTTCAGTATCTCATCTATGATTGGGCTCTTGCTGCGTAGTTGTTGGAGCACTTCTTCGCTCGTTACGTATTGCCCAGTCTTAGTCTTCTTAGGCTTTTCCACAATCTTCATTTTGCCAAAGAGAATTTCTCCTACTTGTCGAGGAGAGGCGATGTTGAAACTTTCGCCAGCCAACTCATAAATGTGGTGTTCTATCTCTGCAAGTCGATTGGTCAAATTATTGGATGTTTCTTTCAGTGTATCGGTATCGATGCACACACCATTCATTTCCATGTGAGCTAGCACAGGGACGAGCGGCATCTCAACATTCCAGAACAAATCTTCGCACTCAATCTCTTTGAGTTTAGGTTCGAGCACATTCTTCAGACGAAGTGTGATGTCAGCATCTTCGGAGGCATACTCATATACTTCGGTAGGGGAGAGGTCGCGCATTGATTTCTGATTCTTACCCTTCGGGCCAATCAATTCCTCGATATGAACAGTTTGATAGTTGAGGAACACTTCTGCCAGATAATCCATGTTGTGATAGAGTTCTGGTTGGATGAGGTAGTGGGCAATCATTGTGTCGAACATCTTTCCTTGAATCTCCACACCGTAGTTCATCAGCACCTCGTAATCATACTTGATGTTTTGTCCTACTTTGAGAATTTCTGAGTTTTCGTAGAGTGGTTTGAAAATGTTTACGAATTTTAAGGCTTCTTCACGGTTAGCAGGGATTGCCACATAGAAAGCCTCCTTCTCCTCAACTGCAAAGCTCAAACCTACCAATTCTGCATCAATTGCAGCGGTAGAAGTGGTCTCTGTGTCTAGACTGAGAATTTGTTTTGTAATTAAATAGTCATAAAGTTTCTTCGCATCTTCCTCTGTCTCAATGAGTTTGTATTTATGCTCTACAGTTTTAATGGTTTCAAAATTCGCATTTTTTTGCTCTTCTTGTCCATCGTCTTGCTGTGCGCTAAATAAATCAAGCTCACCTGTTGGCTTTGTTTGTACTTTTTTAGGTTTCTTAAGAACTCTATCTGCGAAAGACTTAAACTCCAGTTCGGTGAAGATTTCGTTCAATTTTTCCTTATCTGGCTCTACTAGTTTCAAGTCTTCGAAATTTTGGCTGATTGGTACGTCGGTTCGGATGGTTGCCAAGAACTTTGACATCTTGATGTCTTCCACGGCACCTTCTACTTTCTCACGAAGCTTACCTTTCACCTTCGAAGAATTTTCTATCAACCCCTCGACGCTACCAAATTCATTGATCAACTTGATGGCAGTCTTCTCGCCGACACCTGGACATCCTGGAAAGTTGTCGGCAGAGTCGCCCATCAACGCCAAGAGGTCGATGACCTGGAGTGGGGTAGTGATGCCGTATTTGGTTTCGATTTCCTCAACACCTAATTTCTCGTATCCACCTCCATGCTGTGGACGATACATATAGACGTTCTCACGAACCAACTGCCCATAGTCCTTGTCGGGAGTGAGCATGTAAGTTTCAATGCCTTTTTCACCAGCTTGGGTGGCGACAGTACCGATAATGTCATCTGCCTCAAAACCATCTACCTGAAGGATAGGAATATGATAAGCTTCTAGGATGTTCTTGATGATAGGCACAGAAAGCTTGATGTCTTCAGGTGTTTCCTCTCGTTGAGCTTTATAAGCAGGAAAAGCTTCATGTCGGAAGGTCTTTCCATGGTCGAAAGCCACTCCGATATGGGTAGGTTTTTCCTTGGTAAGTATTTCATTGAGGGTATTGCAAAACCCCATTATACACGACGTGTTCAGACCCTTCGAATTGATTCGAGGGTTTTTCATAAAGGCGTAATACGACCTATAAATGAGCGCATAAGCGTCTAAAAGGAATAATTTCTCCATAATATTTATATTTATGGTGTAAAATTACTAAAAAATTAGCAGAATTCACGAATAAATGATTAATTTTGTAACAAATTTCAGAAATAATGGATTATTTATCACTTATCAAGAAGCCTATAGAGGCAGAATTGGCAGATTTTATAGATTTATTCAATAAGTCTTTAATGCATAGCGATGGTCTTCTTTCGCAAGCTCTCGATCATATTCGTCAGCGTGCGGGTAAGCGTATGCGTCCTATGCTCATCCTGTTGATAGCACGAAATTTTGGCAAGGTGACTGAGGTTACACAGCATTCTGCTGTGGGATTGGAGCTGCTTCATACAGCTTCGTTAGTGCATGACGATGTGGTTGATGAGAGTGGAGAGCGCCGTGGACAAGCAAGTGTCAATGCCACTTATAACAATAAGGTTGCTGTGCTTGTAGGTGATTACATCCTTTCTACAGCCTTGCTTCATGTCTCTTTTTCTCATTCAGAGGAAATTGTTAGATATTTGGCAGAATTAGGTCGTATTCTTTCTAATGGTGAGATTCTGCAATTGAATAGCATAAGCAATGAGGAAATCTCGGAAGATATTTATTATCAGGTAATTAAGCAGAAAACAGCAGCTCTTTTTGAGGCTTGTGCAGGTATTGGAGCCATGTCGGCTAATGCTTCGGCTCTAGCTGTGGAAGAGGCTAAGCGTTTTGGTCAAAACCTAGGCATTATTTTCCAAATTCGTGATGATATTTTTGATTATTATGACTCAAAGGAGATAGGTAAACCTACGGGCAATGACATGACAGAGGGTAAGCTGACTCTCCCTGTTATCCATGCCTTGAAATCTACGGGTAATGAGGAGATGATGGCCTTGGCTCGAAAGGTGAAATCTCATGAGATTACTCCAAAGGAGATAGCTCAGCTTGTGGCTTTCACCAAGGAAAATGGGGGGATAGAATATGCTGATAAACGTATGTGGGATTTCCATGCAGAGTGTATGAATTTCTTGGATACTTATGTGGAAGATAAGGAAATCTATAATGCTTTGAAAGCATACCTTGATTTTGTAATAGAACGTAAGGTTTAATTTAATAGCTTATATACAAACAAAAAGGTTAGTTCTCGAATGGTAGAGAGCTAACCTTTTTGTTTGTTTCTTATTTTCTGTGTTTAGAAATACTTGATTTCCTTACCCAAAATCTCGCTCAAGAGGAGGTTGGTGAGGCGTGAAGTTCCGAGGCGAAACCATTGGTTGGTCAACCATTTCTCACCCAAAACTTCCTTTACGATAGTGTAGTAAACCACGGCATCATGTACGGTGTTGATGCCTCCTGCTGGCTTCAAACCTATCTGAATGCCTGTCTTCTCGTAGTACGCCTTGATGGCCTGGCACATGACGTATGCCGCCTCTGGGGTGGCAGATACCTTCTCCTTGCCTGTTGAAGTCTTGATGTAATCAGCACCAGAATACATGGCGAGAATAGAGGCTTTCATGATGTTGCTGCAGTTCTTCAAATCGCCTGTTTCCAAGATGCATTTCATCTTATGGTCGCCGCAAACTTCTTTTAGCTGTTGTATGTCGTCGCACATTCCCTCGTAATCCTCGCTGAAGAACTTACCTACAGGCATTACGATATCCACTTCTGTGGCGCCGTCTTTGATAGCAAGGGCAGTCTCTGCTACTTTTACCTCTATAAAGGTCTGAGAAGAAGGGAAATTGCCGCTTACGACAGCAATTTCTACGCCATCAACCTCCAAACTTTGGCTGATGAGACCAGCAAAGTTAGGGTAGGTGCAGACAGTTGCCACGTGTGGAAGGTCAGGATAATCCTTGGCAAACTGGTTTACTTTCTCAATCATCTTGAGGATGCTTTCCTCTGTGTCCTCTGTATGAAGAGAGGTCAGCTCTACGCTACCAAAGAGGAATTTCTTTACCTCTAAAGTCTCATTCTCGGCAACTTTTTCGTCGAGGATCTTCTTCGCTTCTGCTGCAACTTCCTCGTCATTGAGGTCGGTATTGTACTGCTTGAGAACTGACAAATACTTGTCGTCAGCCTCGCTGTATTGTCCCTGCTGCTGTGCAAGAACTTGTTCTTTAATACTACTCATTTCTATGTAATGTTTAATTGTTAATGTTTAATT
>CAVKNU010000049.1:0-16069 GCA_963657465.1 Lachnospiraceae bacterium | reverse complement strand
TGTCGAGAATGCCACTAATGATGCTACCTGCAGCAGAAGAACTGCTAGAACTACCAGTAGTGCAAGCCAGCACCAAGGCAGCCATTACAAATACTTTTTTCATACCTATTAATATTTTTATAATCTTTAAATTCCATCTCTCTTGGCTAACCCTATTAGCCTATCCTCCATTTCGGGTGCAAATTTCGCAAAAAATATCCAAATAGAGAAAAGATTTCTCCTTTTTCTGATAGGTATATCCCTATAATTAGCGTTAAGACTCATAACTGGATGTTAAAATGAGATGAAATATTGATGAATTGTTGATGTATATCAAAAAATAAACCTCATAGAGTGAATTTTAATAGGATTTTCTTTCATTTACAGATGGAATCCCCTATCTTTGCACCGTTATCAAATCACAATAGGTTATGGATTACAGTTTAATTAAGGTTAACGCAGAATGTGAGAATCAGGCATCCAATAGATGTCAGCAGATTCTTCAGGATCGCCGTGAGGCTCTTGCCTCTAAGGCAAAGAGAAGAGTCTAAGCTCTTCGGAGAGAGATTTTAACAAAATTACTCTATGTCATTTACCAAAAATCCCGTTGCTCGATTCATTCGACAACGGGATTTTTCCTTTTATGATTTAACAGAGAAACTCTTCATCCAAGTTCCGCGATAAAGGCGAATCAAGAAAAGAATGCCTCGGAATGTCAACTCTGTAGCCATGGCTATCCACACTCCCTCCAAGCCATAACTCTTCGACAAGCCATAAGCCAAGGTGAGGCGCACCAACCACATCGTACTCAGATTAATAGCTGCAGGCTTCTTGGTATCGCCTGCTCCCACGCACACACTGTAGGTTACAATACTTGCCGCAAAGAATGGCTCCGCAAAAGCCTCTATTCGCAAGCAAGAAGTTCCTAGCTCTCGGATGCTATCCACAGGAGAAAGCACTCCTATCATCTCTGGAGCAAAAATATACATAATCACTCCCATGACAGCCATGACAGCCATGCCCAATCCCACGGTCATATAAGCAAAGTTCTTACAGAGGTCGATACGATTGGCACCATGGGTTTGCCCTACGAGCGTAGTCGCTGCATCTCCAATACCATAACCCGGCATATAGCAAAGACTCTCTGCAGTAATGGCAAATGAATGGGCTGCAATGGCGATATTGCCTAGAGGGGCTACAATCATTGTGCTCACGATTTGCGCTCCACTCATCAAGATGTTCTGGATGGCTATCGGAATACTTATTTTGCAAGCATTATGCACATATTCCCTTACCCAATGAAAACGGACATGGTCTTGACGAAGATTGAGTATCTTGTTTTGACAAGCCGCCAACCATAAGTTGGGCAGAGAAATACAGATGTAAGCCATCGCCGTACCACATGCCGCTCCTACCACTCCCAGATGGAGTATATATATAAATAGGTAGTTGAACACCACATCGCAAATACATATCAATACCGCCATCACACTTGGTGTATGCATATTGCCTGCCGACTTCAGCATCATCTCTGAGATATGATAGAGAAACACAAAAGGCAAGACCAAGCAAAATATCAAGAAATATTGCGAGGAAGCACCTGCAATATCAGCTCCACCACCCAGCCAATAAGGCAAATGGGTATGCACGGCAGCACCAATCAATGTGACAAACACACTAAAAAGCAAGCCACATATCAAAGCATGACGAAACACCTGACGGGCTTTCACAAAATCATTGGCACCAATGAAGTGAGCCACTTGCACCGAAAAACCTGTGGCGGCAGCACTAAGCAAACTGCCTATGAGCCAAGTGGTGGATTCCACCAAGCCTATGCTGGCAGAAGCCTCTGCACCCAAATGTCCCACCATCGAAGCATCAATGAAGAACATCATCACTGTGGAAATCTGTGCTAGCATGGAAGGAATACTCAACCCCACAATCAGATTGAGTTTTTCACCACCCGTCATGGCACGTCCCATGCGGATAGACTCCATCAGATAATCAGTTTTCTTACTATATAACATAACGCTGAATCCATATAATATGACAGAAAAATGGCGGTTCCACGATTGGAATCGCCATTTTCTTTTATTAACATAAAAATTTAATTTTCTCTTCAATCATTTCCCAAAATACTCATCTTGTTTACCTTTCGTAAAACTAAAACCTGTCGTCCTTGAATAAACAATCTTTTATTTACCTTTCGTAAATCTAATACCTTGTCGTCCTTGAATTACAATCTAACTTTTACCTAAAAACTAATAACCTAAACAATCTATTACCTAACTAAAAACCTAAAACTTATATTTTCTGATGCAAAGGTACAAATATTCTTTTAACGCGCAATACTTTGAGCGTTTTTTTTGCTTGAAAATAACATTTTTTTGATATACATCTACTATTTGTGTGCGAACACAAACACTTATTAACAAAATCGCCCTACAAGAAATCCTTGCAGGGCGACTCACCTAATTTTATATACAATATTAATTACTTGTCTATCCAGACACCTTTTATCGTATAGTCTTCACCAGCCCTAGAGCCAGGAACGACTTGATTTGCTCGATAATAACTATCCAATACGATTTCAAAGCGAAGCATGGAACCGCCAGGAATTGTTTGGCTACTACTAGAAGCTGTATAATCACTAGCTCCATAGCCCAACTGATAAGGAATAAACACCATCCAATGGTCACCAATATGCATATTCAACAAAGCGGTGGTAAAACCATCTACCAAGGAGCCTGCCATATATTTAGCCAATTGAGCCGTTGCCTTATCATAAGTACCATCAAAGGTTTTGTCAAACACATAGCCTGTGCTATAAGACTTGGTAGGAATATAACTGCCTCGGTAGCTAACCTTTACTGAATCGGTGTACATAGGACAGCCACTTCCCTCTCCTTTTTTCAATACATGAACAATAATATGGTCTGTATCCTTATAAGTTAAGGTAGTAGAATTACCGTTGATGTCTTGATTCGGAGTCTGGTTTTGCAATGTCCAATTAAGAATCACCTTCCAATCCTCATTGCCATTGGCTATCTGCTGACGAGCATAAGCCATGGTATCGGCGAAAGCTGCCTCATTGCGCTCCAACCAGTTGTCGTATTCTCCCTCAGTTGCAGAATCCTCACTGCATGATGACAGGGCGAACACTGCCATCATCAGCAAGAATAGATATTTTAAATTCTTCAAATTCATTTAAATGTCTTTGATTTTCGATTAGAAGTCCTTGATTTCCTTACCAAGTTTCTTCAATACGCTAGTGATGCTTACGCGATCCTCGATAATGCTACGAAGCTGGTCAATATCAACACGCTCCTGCTCCATGGTATCACGATAACGAAGAGTTACCTTGTGATCCTTAGAAGTATCGTGGTCAACAGTGATACAGAATGGAGTACCTATGGCATCTTGACGGCGATAACGCTTGCCGATAGAGTCCTTAGGGTCGCCATAATGAGTATTGAAGTGGAACTTCAACTCATCTACAATCTCGTGAGCCAACTCTGGCAGACCGTCCTTCTTATCCAATGGGAACACGGCGCACTTAACTGGTGCCAATGCCTCTGGCAACTTCAATACAACACGGCTCTCACCATTCTCCAACTGCTCCTCGCAATAAGAGTGGCACATTACGCTGAGGAACATACGGTCCACACCGATAGATGTCTCCACGTCGTAAGGTACATAGCTTTCGTTCTTCTCTGGGTCGAAGTACTTAATAGAACGGCCGCTGAACTTCTCGTGCTGAGAAAGGTCGAAGTTGGTACGGCTGTGGATACCCTCCACCTCCTTGAAGCCGAATGGCATCTTAAACTCGATGTCGGTAGCGGCGTTGGCATAGTGAGCCAACTTCTCGTGGTCGTGGTAACGATAGTTCTCATTGCCCATGCCGAGAGCCTCGTGCCATGCCAAACGAACCTTCTTCCAGTACTCAAACCACTTCATCTCAGTGCCTGGTTGGCAGAAGAACTGCATCTCCATCTGCTCGAACTCACGCATACGGAATACGAACTGACGAGCTACCACCTCATTACGGAAAGCCTTACCAATCTGGCAGATACCGAATGGCAACTTCATACGACCAGTCTTCTGAACGCTCAGGTAATCTACGAAGATACCCTGTGCTGTCTCAGGGCGGAGGTAAACCTTGCTGGTAGCGTCGCTTGCAGCACCCATCTGGGTCGAGAACATTAAGTTGAACTGACGAACATCAGTCCAGTTCTTGGTACCACTGATAGGACATACAATGCCCTCATCCTCAATAATCTGCTTGAGCATCTCCAAGTTAGGACCTTGCATAGCCTCCGTATAGCGAGCATGAAGCTCGTCGTGCTTCTTTTGGTTCTCAAGCACACGAGGGTTAGTCTCACGGAACTTAGCCTCATCGAAGCTATCGCCAAACTTCTTCTTAGCCTTAGCAATCTCCTTGGCAATCTTCTCCTCGTACTTAGCCATGTGATCCTCGATCAAGACATCAGCACGATAACGCTTCTTTGAATCGCGGTTGTCAATCAATGGGTCATTGAAAGCATCTACGTGACCAGAAGCCTTCCATACAGTAGGGTGCATGAAGATAGCTGCATCGAGACCCACAATGTTCTCATGCAACAACACCATGCTCTGCCACCAGTACTGTTTGATATTGTTTTTCAGTTCGACACCATTCTGACCATAGTCATAAACAGCAGCCAAACCGTCATAAATTTCACTACTAGGGAACACGAAGCCATATTCTTTGCAATGGCTTACAATTTTCTTAAAAACATCTTCCTGTGCCATGATAAAAACTTATTTTTTTCAAATTTTCGGCAAAGATACGCTTTTTTCTCGATTTTTTGTTGTATTTTTGCCATAAATTAATAAAATAAGTATTAAAAGCTATCTATGAGCGACGAAATTAAAGGAAAAGACGGACTAGAAGAGGGAAATTCTCCTGAAAATCGTTCGGAAGAAAACAACGAAGATATTTCAACAGAAAAACATTCTGATTATAAACCGGTGAATCGTTTTGACGCATCTGCAGTACATCACTTAAGCGGAATGTACCAAAACTGGTTCCTTGACTACGCTTCGTATGTCATCCTTGAACGTGCTGTGCCTCATATTGAGGACGGACTCAAACCAGTACAACGCCGTATTCTCCACTCCATGAAGCGAATGGACGACGGACGATACAACAAGGTGGCAAACATCGTAGGTCACACCATGCAGTTTCACCCTCACGGTGACGCTTCCATCGGTGATGCCCTTGTGCAGATGGGACAGAAAGACCTATTGATTGACACCCAGGGCAACTGGGGAAATATTCTCACTGGCGATCGTGCTGCAGCTCCTCGTTATATCGAGGCACGTCTCTCTAAATTCGCACTTGATGTAGTTTTCAACCCAAAGACTACCGACTGGCAACTCTCTTACGATGGACGCAACAAGGAGCCAATCACGCTCCCTGCAAAATTTCCTTTGCTCTTGGCACAAGGTGCCGAAGGCATCGCCGTGGGATTGAGCAGCAAGGTATTGCCACACAACTTCAATGAGCTGTGTGATGCTGCCGTACATTACTTAAAGGGAGAGCCCTTCGCTCTTTACCCAGACTTCCCTACAGGTGGAGCCATCGATGTAAGCAAATACAACGATGGTCAACGAGGCGGTGTTCTCAAAGTTCGTGCCAAGATAGACAAATTAGACAACAAGACACTCGTAATCAGCGAGATACCATTCAGCAAGACTGCAGAAACCCTCATTGAGAGTATCAAAAAAGCAGTGGAAAAAGGCAAGATTAAGGCTCGCAAGATTGAAGACATCACCTCTGCTAACGTAGAGATTCTCGTACATCTCACCCCAGGTACGTCTTCCGACAAGACGCTCGATGCCCTCTATGCCTTCAGCGATTGTGAAATCAACATTTCACCAAATTGCTGTGTCATAGAAAACAACAAGCCTGTATTCCTCACTATCAGTGACGTATTGCGCCACAGCGTTGATCGCACAATGGGATTACTACGCAAAGAGTTGATGATTCGCAAAGGTGAGCTAGAAGAACAGCTTTTCTTCTCTTCACTCGAACGTATCTTTATAGAAGAACGCATCTACAAAGAGCGTAAGTTTGAGCAAAGCAAGAACCAAGATGAGGTAGTTGCCTTCATCGACTCCAAATTGGAGCCATTCAAAAGCCAAATATTCAAGGCTGAGGTTGACGGAAAAGGTATGGTGGAATATGCTTTTCACCGCGAGATAACCCGTGAGGATATTCTGAAATTACTTGAGATCAAGATGCAGCGCATCCTTAAATATAATAAGGATAAAGCAGACGAACTTTTGCTAAAGATTAAGGCAGAACTTGCCGAAATCGAAAACGACCTTGCCCACATGACTGATGTGACTATCAACTGGTTTGAATATCTGAAGGGCAAATACGGCAAGTTGCATCCTCGCAAAACAGAAATCCGAAACTTCGATACCATAGAAGCTACCAAGGTGGTGGAAGCCAATGAAAAGCTCTACATCAACCGACAGGAAGGTTTCGTGGGCACAGGACTGAAAAAAGATGAGTTCGTATGCAACTGCTCAGACCTCGATGATATCATCATCTTCTATAAGGATGGTAAATTCAAGGTTACAAAGGTTGCCGACAAGATATTCGTCGGCAAGAACATCCTCCACGTACAGGTATTTAAGAAGAACGACAAGCGCACCATCTACAACTGCGTATATCGTGATGGCAAACAAGGTGAATACTTCATCAAGCGATTCAACGTTACTGCCATGACTCGTGACAAGCTCTATGACATCACCCAAGGCACTCCTGGCAGTCGTGTCATCTATTTCACAGCCAATCCCAATGGTGAGGCAGAGGTCATCAAGGTGACCCTAGAACCAGACCTTTCGAAGAAACGCCAAAGTATCTTCTTGGAAAAGGACTTTTCCGAAATTCTCATCAAGGGAAGGGCAGCAAAGGGTAATTTGCTCACACGTCGCACCATCCGTCGCATTGGTTTAAAGAGCCACGGACATAGCACCTTAGGTGGCAGAAAAGTTTGGTTCGACCCAGATGTAAACCGTATCAACTATGACGAGAACGGACGCTTCCTTGGCGAATTCAACGATGGCGACTCCATCTTGGTTGTACTCGACAATGGTGAATTCTATATCACCAACTTCGACCCTAACAACCATTACGAAGACAACATCCTTCGCTTGGAAAAGTGGGATGAGCATAAGATTTGGACAGCCATACTTTATGACGCAGATAATCAAGGGTATCCATACATCAAACGATTTACCATGGATGCCACCAAGCGCCATCAAAACTTCATGGGTGACAATCCTAACTGCAAGCTCATCTTGCTGACCGACACCGCATATCCTCGCATAAAGGTAACCTATGGTGGAGTTGATGCGGTTCGACCTGCAGAAGAGATTGACGCTGAACAATTCATCGCACAAAAGAGCTTCAAGGCTAAAGGCAAACGACTCACGACATGGAAGATTGAAAGTATCGAGGAATTAGAACCGACTCGTTTCCCTGAAGCTACAGAAGAAGGTGCATTTTCACCATCTTCCGACCTTGAAGAGGCAGAGATGAGTGCAGAAACAAACGACACACCAGAAAGCGACAAGGAGCCTGAAGAAAATCTCGACCCTGACGCTGGAAAAAGTGAACAGCAAATTATCGATGAACTCACAGGGCAAACCAACTTATTCTCAGACGATGATTTCTCAGAAAAAGGTAATGCCCCTAAAAAGAAATAAGAAATCACTAAAATATAAGGCTGTGCCATTAGTGTTTTTACACTTTTGGCACAGCCTTTTTCTTACCAATTCATCAAATTCTTCAAGAAAGGCAATAATTCCGATGCCATCTTTTCATGTTGTAATTTGCTAGGATGCCAACTTGCGCCATATCCTAAATCACCCGTTTGAAAAGAGAAATCAAAACGGAATACATTCTTATCTCCCTTTCTCGTTTTCCCATCAACACCCTTTTTATTTACATCCTTGCAAATTTTATCCAATATATCTCGTTGGATTTGACTTTCTTTCATACCCAACATAGGACCTGTCAACAATACAATTTTTGCAAAAGGATATTTCCCACGCACGGTAGCTAAGAATGTGCGGTAGTTTTTCTCATAAAGAGCTGGTTCGTAATTATTTGTAGAAAAATCATTCGTTCCTAAATTAATACACACCAATTGAGGTTGGTACTTTGAGAAATCCCATTTTTCCGCATGGTCATTAAACAAAGTATATTCATACTGCCAAGGCATATTCTCTAAATTTCCGTTTTTCGGACCATCATAATTACGATACACGCCTATTCCACTACGAGAGATAGAAGTGTGCTGAGCATGAAGCTCATCACTCACAATATTAGCATAAGTCAACCAATGGTTTTCCGTTTCATCTTCAAAAGGGTCCGTCATCTCAACACTTTCTACTCCGTATCCACAAGTGATGGAGTTGCCAATAAATTCTATTTTACGTTCAGGCAAAGCAGGAGCCTCAACAAGCGAGCATCCCTTATCGAGTACAAAGCCATGAAATTCTGGAGTACGGAACAAGCCTTCTATAACATACATTAATTTCACAGAATGTTCTCCATTGGTAAGAGCCGTAGCCACCGTCACCACGGAGTCACGTTCCGCATTAAATCCGATTTTAAAGGGAACACAACCATCAACTTGCGCCATAAAATAACCCGTTTTGGGGCGACAAATCATCTTCAAAGATGTACCTTGAAACTTAGCCTGGATTGTTGTTCCAGGGAAATTAAAACTAGCTACGTCTCTCGATGCTTTACCAAAGCTTACACGCCCCACATATTGAATAAGTGGATTAGAAGCTTTTATCACAGTTCCTTCAATAGGCAAAGTTGTCGATTTCTTTTCTTGAGCATTTCCATTCAATCCAGAGAAAAAGAAAATCGAAAGCAGTGCCACAATTATCATTTTATTCATGATTTTATTTTTAGTTATTGAAATTTTGTTTGCAAAAATAGCAATAATTCCCATAAAAAACAAACTCAGAATAAGTTTTTTATATTTTTCTTCTTTTTATTCAAATAAAAGTTGTATCTTTGCACTCGCAAATGCGCTTGTGGCGAAATTGGTAGACGCGCTAGACTTAGGATCTAGTGGTTTAGGCCGTGTAGGTTCGAGTCCTATCAGGCGCACCCTACAAAATGCTAAGTAGCTAATTATCAGCTATTTAGCATTTTTCGTTTATAAAAATTGCTACTGTTTTTGCTACTGTTTGGTTGAATAACTCCCATTTCAGCCTCAGCAAAGAAACAAGAAAAGCGACCATCCATCACGGACAATCGCTTTAAATGTTCAATTAAAATTAGCCGTTATAGCTAAATTCAGGCGCAAAGATACAACTTTTTCCCCACATTCCTACACATCATTAACATCTTTCATAAAACTTTTAAAGGTGTCTTCATCTTCTGAAACCATTCTCGAAAGCTCTTCATAATTCAGCCCCAACTCCTTGCAGTTCTTCAAAAGTACCGTTTGCGCATCCCTGAGAGTTCTAAACACTGGGTGAGGTTCTAACTTCTCCCCATAACGTGTATTTACCTTTACTGTGGTACTTTCCAACGTTCCCAACTCCTTGCGACAAAGTTCCATTGTGTTGAGGCTTATTGCAGTGGAATCTATTAACAAAGTCATACCATCATTATACTTGCCATTCTTCTTTAGTACCGTCTTAATACGGCTTGCATAATTCTTCATATCTCAATAATTTACAAAAGTACACGATTTTATTTTTTACCCCTTGCGTGGAAAAGGGAGTGGGTGAGGTTTAGGCGACCCACCCACCCCAATAAAAAAAGTACCCCCACCCCCTAAGGTTTGCAAACGTTCTTGCACATCTTGGAAAATACTTTGCGCCACTTCTCCAACTTCTGCAAACAGTCTTGCAGCTTCAATTCTTCGGCAAATGTTCGCACTCTGTTAGGTCTGAGGCTTGGGTTACAATTAGGCGCAAAGGCTTCCAATTGTACCGCCTGACACGCACACACAAACGGCTCTCTGTCGGTGTGTCTGGCTACAAATAAAGCCATCAGGGTAACGGCAAAGGAAACATCAGGGGTTTCACCGTCTTGCTGCAAATCAGGCTCTATTATGCAACGGTACAACTCGCCAATTACAGACACGGCAAAATTAGCCTTTTCCTTTGGCTTCAACTTCTTCACCTCTTCCGCTATCTCTGTGCCATCAAACAGAGGTAAAACCCAACTATTAAAGAAAGCCCTAAGCAATCTTTCCTTTTGTTCCTTGCCGTTCTCTGCCTGAAAGCACATAAACGGCTCATTGCCTGAGGTGGTTACAAACTCGCCTAATACTACATTCTCAAATATCTTCTTCATTGCTATCTTTTTCATTGTTATTCTCTCCATAATTTAAGTTACTAAAATCTTCTTCAACACTCTTCACCTTTCGGGCTTCTGCCAACTGCCAATAAACAGAGGCAACGGTGGCACTCGGTAACGTTGAGGCTGAGGCTATCAGGTTGTTATACTTTGTATCGGCTTGCCCCTCATCGTACTTCTCAGGACAAAGAGCCGAAAGCCTATGAAACATAACTCTTCCATCTTCCCCAAACGTTGAGGCTATGGCAAGCCCCATCTTTACCCATTCCTCATAATTAGAAAATGTCATCAGGTTCTCAGCCTCAGCCTTTTCTATGGCAAGCAACATCTTTACCGCCTCTGTGGTATTGTCTGCCCTCTCCCTATCAGGTGGCAACCTTGCAGCTTGCAACACATAAGGGAACGGTTTCACATTCTCGTTAATGTATGGTGTGCCATCATAAGACACAAAGAAAGCGTGTGCCACATCTTTGCAAGCCTCATCGGCAATCATTCCATAACGTTTCAGGAAATAACGCACCGCTGCCAAATAATGCTCCTTGCGCTTCTCTGTGGAGTGTATCGGTAATATTACCCTCCATCCCTTGCCGCTACACGAAAGCCCACAATATAAAACAAAGGGGTCTTCCCTGACAACTTGTTTAAAAGCCCTGAAAGCTAAGTTAGGCTTTTCCGTGTCTGGCTCATTGTCCTTGCCATCAAAATCTAAGGCTATTAAGGGAATGGCTTCACGAATCTTCTTGGCTTGCCTCTCCTTGGAGAAAACTCCCATTGTGAACAAAGGCAACTTCTTTTTGAGTTCCTTTTGTTCCTTACTGTGGTACTCAACGGCTCGCACCGCCTCCACTTGCTCCTTATACTTGCCACTTGTTAAAATGGTTCTCAGGGGGTGAGGCTCTTTGTCTGCCATTGATAGCACATCTTTAAACGTGCTTACCTTGATACTCAAATATTGCTTCATATTTCTTCTTTTTTATTATTTAGTGCAACGGTGCAAAATGGTGCAAATCGGGTGTCTTGCACTAAATCCGCAATAATGTTTTTGTGTTAGTGCAACCACACCCCTATAAGGGGTGGTTGCACTTGCACTAAATATTGCACCGCTTTTCGCCCTTGTTTTCCTGACTTGGTGCAAATGCCATATTTGCACTAAATCGTATCATCCACTAAAACGTATTGCTTGCCGACTGCCTTTATTATGTTGGAATCCTTGGCAAACTTTATTTTATTCTTTGCCGTTCTCTCTGCCACTGCCGCCTCCATCATATACCTTTCAGTGAGTTCCTTATAAGTGAATCCATCTGGCACTCCCTCAAATATAGTGTTCATCTTTGCCATTACCTCCATTAAATCCTCTTCTCCCTTGGTGGTCTTCACATCAGGCGACCAAATAGGCACACCGTCCGCACCTATGGAAAAGGAGAAATCAGGAATGGCAATATTTCGGCAATCGCTTTCGGTAACGTTGAAAGTGCCATCGTTCTTTTTCACCTCGAACACATCTGAGGCTTTTTGCAGTAACAAAGTACCTAAGTGCCCTTTCATATCGGAATCATCTTTGCGCTTGTTGGTGTGCAATACATTTATTATCGCCACATCATTCTCAGCCGAAAGCCTCATCAGGGAGTTTATAATTTCGCTTGACTGCCCCACATCGTTGAAATCCTCCAACAAATCGGCTATTCCGTCTATTACCGCCACTGTGGGAGCGTTCTCTCTTACTACCCTTTCAATGATAGGCAATCGCTCGGAAATTGCAGCAGAGCGCAAAGAAAAAGCTTTAAAGTGCTTGTTGTTTCGCTCTGTGCTCCACTTCATCAGGGAGTAAACACGTTTTGCGAGTGCTGCCGTGTTCCTTTCGTTTTGCTCGGTATCGAAATACAGTACCTTTGCGCCATCCTCAACGGCTTCAAATTGGAAATCCTTGCACCCCATCACGCTTGCGACAAAAACAGTACAGAGAAAACTCTTTCCGTTTTTACTCTTCGCCTTTACTGCCTGAATGTCGCCCCTTGGTAATGTTCCCACACCATTCAGGCGCACCGTAAAACGTGGCTCTGGGTAAATTGCAGTTATATCTATCTCGTAAGCCTCAGAGGTTTCACACAAGCCCCAACGTTTTGCAGCCTCAGCACCAAACGGCTTTCTTGCTTCCCTGACTGCCATTTGCACCTCCTTTGGCAAATCGTCCATCAGGTCGTAAAACTTGTATTGCTTCATCCTCTGCCCTCCAATAGTTTTTCAATATCTGACAACTTATAATAAACCGCATTGCCCACCTTTTACGGTACGAGATACTTTGCTTTCTTCCATCGCCACAAAGTGTTTTCCGACACGTTCAGTTTTTCCGCTGCCTCCTTTTGGGTGAGGTAGCTTTCAGGTGTCTTTTGCTTGCCTCCAATCTCGATCGCCTCATTAATAAGGCTCAGAGCAAACTCTTTCAAGTCTGTGGGTGTAACTGTTATAGATACGTTAGCACCGCTTTCTAACAAAGTTTCTATTCTCATATTATACACGTTTTATTTCTTCTCTAGGCTCTCGATGTCTGTTTGGGCTTCTCCCCACCTATTCCGTTTCAAGAATGGCAAAGGAGCAAACAGAGGCGACCCATTGCCAAAACTTGACGGTGCAAAATTATGCCGAATCTCAGGAAATAAAAAGCGTAATGGAATCAATGGAAAATAATGGAAATATAGCGGAAAAGTTATAACGCAAATAAAATAAAAACAAAAAAAGAGAGGCTTTCGCCTCCCTTAAACATACTTAATCAATGCTTCATAATTCCAGCCTCTTTCACCTTTGCGCTCTGGTACTACCGCCTGAATTTCTTCGTTAAAAAAATACTTGAAATTCTTGACACTCTTTTGAAAGTGCTTTTTATAATATGTATTTACAAACTCTCTTCCATCCATTATTTTCAACTTAGCAAAGAAAGCGTCCATATCATCCAAACACTCGCCATATTTTAAGCGGAAATCCGCTTTTGCTTTTTCTACCTCATTGTCTGCCCCAACTCTTGAAAGTTCCTGAATGTAGTTAAGAGAATCAAGACTACAACTAAAAAGAGTACTGCCAAGTTCTTTGCAAACTGAGGAGCGCAATTTCTGCCACTTTTCAAAAAGCAAATCGTTTTCCTCTTCCTCGTACCCATTCATCCAACGATAATAACAGTTGCTTTCTTGCTTAATAATTCCATTTACTAAATATGTTGCATTGGCTGAAATGTCTTCACTATCGAAAATAGAGGAAACAAGACTCTTTGCCCATTCATCTAAAACTTGGTCGTTTACTTGTTGAAAACCTATTCTTTGTTTGATATACTCCAACTTATCATAAAAATCTTCTTTCTCATCAAGCCAATTTATTAGCTTTTCTTCGTATGATAGCCAAACTTTTTCCATATCTCTGCCTTTTTTAGTTCTTGATACTTCGGTTATTCCTTTGCAAAAGGAGTTCCGTTAATTGTGTTGTTAGTTCTGTTATTTGCCGACTTTGCGCCTCTATAATGGAAAGCAAACGGTTTATGGTGTCGCCACTGTTTACGCCTGAGTTCAAAATATTACTACCTGAATTAACGTTGTTACTGCCTATAACTCCATTATTTACATTTATCGTTATATTAGAGCCATTGCCCACCATAACAAGCCCATCGTTTGCAATACCATCAGGTACTCCCTTAAAGCCCCCAACAGTTGGAAAGCTGCCTCCACATCAGCCTTTATTATACTCTCCATTTAGCCCTCCTTTATCCTAATTGGTTGATAACATCTAACAAAGTGGAATCCTCGATTTTACGGTAACGTGAAAAGGCTTTCGACCCCTCAACGTGTCCGCTCATCTTTCCAATTATATTTGGGTCGCTAACCTTAAAGTAAGCATTACCCACAAAGGTACGTCTTGCCAAATGGCTACTTGCTATTTCATTAATAGGCTTTATCTCGTTCTCCCCTGACTTCGGGTTTCTTACTACCACATTACGAGTTATCCCCACCTTTGTAAATATTGCCTTTATGGCCTCATTGTACTTCTGTGGAGTAATGAATGGAAACAAGCGACCATCAGGAACACACCCTTTGTATTTCTCTATCAGTTCCACCGCTTTAGGGTGCAATGGTACACGTGCTTGCAAAGTTTGCTCTCCCTCGTCTTTTGTTTTGTGTGGAGCATAAACTAACACACCGTTAATTATATTGTCTTCTGTTAGCTTTACCAGGTCGCCCACACGGCAACCCACAAAGCATTGAAAAACAAAAATGTCTCTTTGTGCCTCCAAACTTTTAGAGCCTGAGAAATCGAAATCCGCAATAGCGTTTCTTTCCTCTATGGTGATATAATAAGGAGTGCCAAACTTTTCGCTTCCTATCTTTATTCCGTCAAATGGTCTATTCTTTGTTTTGTCGGAATCATAAAGCCACACAAAGAAAGCCTTTAGTTTCTTGGAAAGTTTAACAAGTGTATTATCGCCTCTGACAACTAATTTACATTGTCCTTTCTTTACTCCAATAGGATAACTTTTGAGCAGCTTCTTAAAAATTTTAGGGTATTCCTCAGACAAATTCTTTTCATTTCTCAGGTAGTCCAAAAAATCCTCTATGTCGGTACGTGTCACTTTGTCCACATCGAAAACAAACTCTTTGTCCTCTGTGGCTCTTCTGAATCCCTCATAACGTGCAACATCACGCACAAGAACACGAATGGCTTTTGTATGGTCTATCGAAAAATCTTTCTTTTCCAAATATTCCTCTGCCAACTCGTAAAAGGTCTTTTTAGCCTCAACCTCTGGAGCATACTTTTCGGGGTGGTTGAATCTGTCCACTACCTCCTTAAACCAAACAGAGTTTATTTGCTCTTTCGGTGTGTCGGACACTCTGCCCATAATGTAGGCGCAAAGTTCATTCATCTTCTTTAGTTGGTCTTCGTGGTATTGCACATCATTTCCAACCTTGCGCCTATTTACAACAATCTCCCCATTACGAAAATTATCAGGTGTAACAAAGATACCTGACTTTGCACGAACAAAATAATCATCGCCATTTTTCAGGCTAATCAGTACTTCCGCTAAATTTGTGTCGGCTTGTACCTTTGTGGATAAACGTTTATATATTGCTGCCATAACTTATATAATTTTAATTGAACGCTGCAAAGATAAGGCTTTTCCCTGAGACCGCCAAACATTACAGTAGCAATTTTGATTTTTGCTACTGTTTTTGCTACTGTTTGCCCTAATAAGATAAAAACACATATAAGTAAATGCAAAGAATGGCTTTATTATAAGTATTGATTTTCAGGTAGTTATAATTATATCACGTTTTATGGTTTTATATCTCATTTTGCAAATTGTGTTCCTATCAGGCGCACTAGAGAAAATTCTAACTACTTGATAATAAGCGGTTAGGATTTTTTCGTTTTAGAAATTGCCGAGTTTTTGCCGAGTTATCTCGGCACTATTTTATTTAGAAAACTAGAAGATTATCGGATATTTTGACAAAAGTTGCGATTCTCGCAATATTTCTCAAAGTTACATTTCATAACTTGACTTCTTGTATTGGAGTACCATCTATCAAATTTACCTAAATATTACTTTATCCATTCTTATATGACAGGGATTTTTAATAAAATAGGAATAATTCATGAAGAAACTACATTTTTCTTCTATATCTATGCTTTATTTTCAAAGAAAAAGATTATCTTTGTACCTGATTA
>CAVKNU010000048.1:0-16276 GCA_963657465.1 Lachnospiraceae bacterium | reverse complement strand
CCAATGTTCATTGATGGGGGTGAGAAGGCTTTCTTTCTTGCACTTCAAGGTGTTCATTGCCTAATTCATATTTCACTTCACCATCACGAGGAATACCATATTTACAGAAAGTCACTTCCACTTTGGCGTTTTCCCCCGTCTTATAGAGCCAGTCGGCATGGTCTGGGATAGTCAACCAAAGGTAATCACTGCGATAAGGATAGTTCTCTGCCTTCACCTGCAGGTTCGCCATGAGCAGGAATAAGAGTGCAAAAATCATAGTTTTTAGTTTCATTTTGTTTTGTTTAATTGATTAGTCTTATATTTATTTTGTCTTTTCCGAATGACAGGGCAAAGATACAAAAAAAACAGAGAATCTCATCCTCTTCTGCAAAATATTTAGGGTGGAAAAGGGAGAAAATAGTTCGGAATTGCTGTAAGAATTATCGAATGAATGAATTCTGTCATATTCTCCACCTATACTGATAGAAATACCCCCTAGATGGCTGATTGTTCTTTTTAATTTTGCCAATAGAAAACCTAATAAAATTACGTTATATGAAAAAAGTATTAATATTTGTTGCACTTATGTCGATGTCTTGTGCTTTTGCTGCACAGGATAAATGGCAGCGAGCAAAAGACAATAATGCCACGATGTCTTCAGACAATGGTGATGGCACTTACACCAATCCAATCATCAACGCCGACTATCCTGACCCCGACATCATTCGTGTGGGGGAGGATTATTATATGGTCAGCTCTTCTTTTGTTTGTATGCCAGGTATTCCTATTTGTCATTCCAAGGATTTGATCAACTGGGAGATTATAGGTCATGCTTATGACTCCATCACTTTCCAACCACAATATCGTATGGAAAATGGCAAGACGGCTTATAGTCGTATTTGTTGGGCACCATCCTTTAAGTATAAAGATGGGGTGTATTACATCGGGGTGAATATCAAGGATGATGGATTTGTGATGTACAAAAGTAATCGCCCTGAGGGACCTTACAAGATGTATAAGTATGACAAGACTCTTTATGACCCTGGTTTCTTTATTGATGATGACGGAAAAAAATATGTGACACATGGAAAAGGTAAGATTTATCTCACTCGTGTGAAAGATGACGGAACGGGGGTGGACCCTAATGCTGAGGATAAACTTATTATCATTCCTCCCAAGAAATATACTTATTTGTTTGAGGGGTGTCACATGTATAAGCGCAATGGGTATTACTATATTTTCAATCCAGCATTGGGCTATAATGGCGTTCAGATGATAAGTCGTTCCCGTAATATCTATGGACCTTATGAGACGAAAGTTCTCATAGATGATGATATTAATTATGCTGGAGCTGGTGTGCATCAAGGTGGATATGTAGATACCCAGAATGGGGAATCCTGGGCATTTACTTTCCAGGATCGTGACTATATGGGACGCGACATCATGCTCTATCCAATGAGGTGGGTAGATGATTGGCCAATAGTGGGTCCTGAAGGTAAGCCTACAAAGGGTGTTGTGACTTATCGCAAGCCGAATCTTCCTGTTCAGCCATTGTCATTCCCTCAGCATAGTGACAATTTTGACGATGCACAGCTCTCTTCTGTATGGGAGTTTAACCATGTGCCAGTTAAAGAGAAGTGGAGCTTGACAGAACGCCCTGGATATCTTCGACTGCATTCAATGCCTGCTGATGGTTATTATTGGGCTAGAAACTCCCTTACGCAAAAGGCTTCCGGACCGGCAAGCACCGTAACTGTGGCTTTGGAGTTGGACGGGCTTCAGATAGGAGATTTTGCGAGCACAGGTATCATGGGTAGCAATCTTTATCAGTTGGGTGTGTTGAGGACAAACCAAGGTGATTCCTTGCAACTGCGCTATGCCTATAGGGACACGGGCGAACAAGCAAAGGTTAGCATCCCGTTAGGAAAAGAGTCGCGAATCTGGTTGAGGGTGAATGTTACTCGTAAGGGTACTTTGCTTTATTCTTATAGTAAGAATGGCAAGCAATTCAATCGTATCGGCGAAGAGGAGGAGTCTGGTTTCTGGGGCTTTTTAGGCATTCGTCATACTTTGAGTTGTTACAATTTGAAAGGCAAAAATGGAGGATATGCAGACTTCGACTACTTTGAGTTGGAAAGCCGGATAAGAGGTAATCACTATGTGGCATCCGAGGGTGTGGATTTCTCTCAATATGATGAACGGGAAGGAATGGAGTTGCATCGCATTCAGCCAAAACGTCCTGCACAATACGTGAAGAATATGAAACCTGGCGACTGGTTGAGATTTAATAATCTGCAGTTTGCCAAGAACCAGCGATGCTTGGAAATCTTGGCTAGAGGAAAGGGATGCATCGAGCTGCGTGAAGGAAGTGCTGATGGTACTCTGATTGCTACTTGCCGAATCGATGCTTCTGGCGAGGACTGGCAGAAAACAGTCACTCGAATGGCAAAGATACGCCAAGGCATTCCTCTCTATTTCATCGTAAAAGAATCAGATAACGATTTTCAAATACAAACATTTAAATTTCTTAAAAACTAGATTTCTACAAATAGGTCAATTGTTAAGTAAGAGTTTTTGGTTAGATTAGTAAATTCAGTAAAAGGGATGAAGCTGTTGTGATAACAGTCTCATCCCTCTATTTTTTTTTTGCTCTTCCTAAGATTTATTCTTTGTTATTTTCGTTTTTTGCTTTCTCTCTGTATTCAGAAGGTGTCATTCCTGTTTCCTTCTTAAAGCATTTCCCGAAGTACTTAGGGTCGGTAAAGCCTACGGAGTAAGCTATTTGAGAGAAGGTATCTGTACTCTTGGCTACAAGTTCTTCTGCTCTCTGCAGACGGATGTGGCGCAGGAAGTCTATAGGCGACATGCCAACGATGGATCGCATCTTCTCATAGAATACCGTTCTGCCTAGATGTACGGCATTGGCTAGGTCATCTACTTTGATTTCTGTGTTGCCAATGTTTTCTTCGAGGAATGCCATCAGTTGATTCATCATCTCTTTGTCGGCATTCACGATTTGTACCGCTTCTAGTTTGTAGGTCTCTTTATTTTCTGGTACGATTTGCTCCAGATAAGATTGCTGGAGTATTTTACGTTGGGCAATGATGTTCTCTACTCGATGGCGAAGATAGGTGGCAGAGAAAGGCTTGGTGATATAATCGTCAATGCCTTCGCTCAGTCCTTGCAGGCGGTCATCGAGTGATGCCTTTGCTGATAGCACAACAATAGGGATGTGGCAGATGTTCTTGTTTTGTTTGATTTGGTGAATCATCGTCAATCCATCCATGACTGGCATCATGACGTCGGTTATGATGAAGTCAGGGATGGCTTGGATGGCTATCTCTAGACCTTTCTTGCCATTGTCTGCTTGCAGAATGGTGTATTGGTCATTCAGGATACTGACAAGGAATGCCCGTAGGTCGTGGTTGTCTTCCACGATGAGTATTCGGGTGTCCTTGTTGCTGTTGTCGTTGTTGGCACTTGTATCTTCTGCCATATTTTGCATAAAGACAGGAGCATTGTTGTCGTCAACGAAATAATTGCGTGTGGAGTTATGTTCCAGCATGCTATTGACAAGCTCCAGCATGTTGCGAGAGTTGCGCTGTACCATCTCCATCTGTTGTCTTCCGCTATCGGTAAGCTTTTCTTTACTGAGGACTTCTGTCACAGGGCCCCCAATGAGGGTGAGTGGTGTACGCAACTTATGACCTATCTCGGTAAAGAATTTAGTCTTCATCTGATTCATCTCATGCTCAATGATGGCTATGTGATGCAATACATAATAGCGACTGGCTGCATAGATGATGCCTATGGCTATCAAGAGGTAGAGTATCTTAGCCCAGATGGATTCCCAGAAAGTAGGCTGTGCTTTGATGGTGAGTTCTTTCACATTATCTACCCACACGCCATCGGCATTGGTACTCTTGACGAGTAGTTTGTATTTTCCTGCAGGAAAATGATTGTACGACACGCTGTGCTCATTGTTGATATAATTCCATTCCTTGTCAATGCCCTCTAACTTATAGGCATATCTCACCATGCTGTTGTCTAGGTAGTCAAGGGCGGCAAAGTTGATGGTGAAACTTCTTTTGTTGGCTGGTATTTCTAGGGAATGCGTATAGAGAATAGGCTGTGGCTCAGGTTCTCCTGGGTATAATATAGAGGAGAAGACAATGGTAGGCTTGTAGTTGCTTTTCTTGATTTTCTGTGGATAGAAAGCTACGGCACCATTCATGATGCAGAGTATAACCTCGCCATTGGTTCCTACAGATGGCAATGCTTCGCAAAACTCGGTGTGGTCGCCAAGGTCATTCGGACCAAAGAGTTCTATCTTTCCACTTTTAGGGTTATACATGTCAAGACTGCTCTCTCTTGTTATCCAGAGGTTACCACTGTTGTCTTCTGCAAGTGATTGGATAATGCCTTCTTCGGAAGTAGGAAGTGGGATGTTCTTGAACTTGAGCTGGTTGGTCAATAAAGATGAGCTTATGATTTCTTGCAAGCCACCTGCCATCGTGGCTACGAAGATGCTGCCATTCTTCATGACCAATGTTTGCATCACGTCACTTGTAGCCAAAGTAGTGCTGTCACCTTGTATGTGTTGATTGGTATAGAACTTGATGGATGCAAATGACTTGAACTGGTTGCTGAATGTAACCAGTCCGTCTGTGGTGGAAATGGCAATAACACCATCTTTTGTGTAGGTGACACGACGAATGTGTAGATAGTTTTCACCATCTACGGTAGGCAGTTCGTTGTTCTTGTTGATAAATTGAATGCTTTTGTCTGGATTCTCTTTCACGAGGTTGAGACCATTCCCATAACTTCCAATCCAAATATAGCCCAAGTTGTCTTGCGCTATGGAATATATGTCGTTGGAGCTGATGGAGTACTTGTCGTGCAGGTCATTTACGTAATGGCGCATTTCTCCATTGGGGTAGTAAATATACAGACCACCCCCTTTGCATCCTATCCAGAGTCGATTTTCTTTGTCGAAGAATAGGGCGTATAGTTTGCCATCGAATGCCACCGGAGTTTGTGAAAGGGCACCTGTTGGGGTAAGATATCCCTTGACATTCCAGTTCTTGTCACAAATAATCAAGTTGCCCGATACGGTTCCAAAGTATTTGTTTCCCTCTTTGTCTGTGCAGACAGACCTTGTTTCCATCCCATGGTCTAGATTGATAATCTTAAATTTATGGGTTCTCAGATTGAGTAAGGTTAAATCATGAGAACTTGCCAACCATAAGTTTTTTTGTTTATCCACAAACCATTTCTTAATATAGACCACAGAAGAATGGTTTGGACTGATGGCGTAGAGTGAATAAGGCTTGATAACCTTTTTGTTTTCATCATAATAGCCAAAATAGCCATTGCTTGGAGATAGCCATACTGTATGATATTTGTCCTCCACCCACAATGGAATTTCGCTTGTGGTTACGATGCCTGAAGCAAATTCTTCCTTAATCCATGTCACACTCAAATCATGGGCATTGATAAGGGTGGCTCCAAGTCCTGTTCCAAAAGCCCATATGCGTTGTTTGCTGTCTATATAGAGATCGGATACTTCTGGAGATGCTTGGGATGGATTTTGTACAGATAGGTTTTGCACATGGTTGTTGGAGGCATTGATGATGCTGATACCCATGTTGGTGGCTACGGCTATCTGGTGAGAGCTTATCTTTAGGATTCCATTGATACGTTTTATGCCTGCAGCTAGTTTTATCTCGTGTAAATGCTTGGACACTCCATCGTAATAAGCGACGGAACCATCTGTGGTAGCTAGATAAACCTTGCTTCCCACTTGTGTGATATATTCAAATCGTTTAGGCGAGGATATGTCTTGTTGGAAGATTTGTGTACCTTTGTCCGTCAATATCCATTCTCTGCCAGCGTCATCCAGCATTACCTTATTTATATGGTTGCCGATAAGTTTAGGCGTTTCTTTGCCTATGAGTTGCATCTCATAAACTTGATTTTTGCTTTGGTCTTTGATGCGGATGTTGTTTCCGTCAGTCCCTACTATCCATGTATAGCCATTGGATAGAGGATAGAATTTGCGGGCATGAAACTGAATGTCGTATTTATCCTTGATGATAGTGGCTATATCTAAAAACTTACATTGCTGTGTGTCAAACATGTAAGGGTGTTTGTCATAGGCAGCACACCAGATGTTGTTTTCAGAATTGGGCATGGCCATCAGAAGACGATTGGTTGTGAGAACTTCGTCTTTTCCAGCTTCATCTCTAAAGGTTGTGAAGCGATAACCGTCAAAACAGCACAGGCCGTTCCAGGTGCTAAACCACATTAGTTGCTGATTGTCTTGTCCAATGCCAGAGATAATGTTGGCCCCCAGACCATCTCGGATATTGAATGTTCTGACAGTGCAATAAGGTTGTGCCCATGCGACCAGTGATAAGGCTAAGGTTGCAATAATGGTTATAAGTCTTGTTCTCATATAGTTAGTTTTGTTTCTGTTGCAAACTTACGAAAAACTTTTTATTCCTCAAAAAAATAGGCTTGAAAAATATAATAAACAGCCCATATTTACGTTTAAGTGGGGAATATTTGCCGTAAGGAGTGGATTTTCTTCCGTAGGCGTGGATTTCCCATGATTATTCCACTATCATATCTCTAGAATCTTCTAATTTTGCCATTGTAAAACAATTAATAATCTTTTAGTAAATAGTAGAATATGAACAAACGATTGATGACACTTTTGGCATCGGCGGTTATCGCTTTTGAGTGTTCCGCCCAGATGTTGCCTTATCAAAACCCGAATCTCTCGCCAGAGGAACGAGCTGCCGACTTGTGTGCTCGACTCACGTTGGAAGAGAAGGCGGACATTATGCGTAATGGTTCACCAGCAATACCTCGACTGGGTATTCCTCAGTTTGAATGGTGGAGCGAGGCATTGCATGGAGTGGCACGCAATGGGTATGCCACCGTATTCCCTAATACAACGGCAATGGCTTCTTCTTTTAATGACGTATTGCTAGGCAAGATATTCAATGCCATTAGTGATGAGGCTAGAGCTAAGAACAATCAGGCTCGAAAGAATGGAGAAATCAAAAAATACCAAGGCTTGTCTATCTGGACTCCTAATATAAATATCTTCCGAGACCCTCGTTGGGGTAGAGGACAGGAAACATACGGTGAAGATCCTTATCTAACCTCTCGCATGGGATTGGCGGTAGTCAGAGGGTTGCAAGGACCTACTGATAGCAAGTATATGAAACTTTTGGCATGTGCCAAGCATTTTGCTGTTCATAGTGGTCCTGAATGGAATCGCCATTCTTTTAATATAGAGAATTTGCCAAAGCGTGACCTCTGGGAGACTTATATGCCTGCCTTTAAGTCGTTGGTTCAAGAAGGACATGTGGCACAGGTGATGTGTGCTTACCAACGTATCGATGGCAATCCTTGCTGTGGCAGCAATCGCTATCTTCAGCAAATACTTCGCAATGAATGGGGATTCCAAGGTGTGGTATGTAGTGACTGTGGTGCCATAGGTGATTTCTGGCGTCCGGGCAGACACGGAGTATCCAAAGGTGCAGACGATGCTTCTGCCAAGGCTGTGATTGCTGGTACGGATGTTGAGTGTGGAGGTAATTATGCCCAACTGCCTGTGGCTGTGAAAAATGGGCAAATCACAGAGGCACAGATTGATGTCAGTGTGAAGCGGCTTTTGAAAGAACGTTTTGAACTAGGCGATTTTGATGATGAGAGTATGGTTCCTTGGAAACGAATCTCTTCTGAGGTTATAGCCTCTAAGGAGCATAAGCAGCTGGCATTGGATATGGCTCGCCAGTCTGTGGTATTGTTGAAGAATAATGGAATACTTCCTTTGGCAAAGAATGGACAAAAGATAGTGGTCGTAGGTCCTAACGCTGCCGATTCTACCATGATGTGGGGCAATTACAATGGTTATCCTACCGAAACGACTACTATATTAAAAGGTATTCGCAACCTTGTGGGCAATGTGAAATATGTAGGAGGATGTGGACATATCCGTAGCGAGGAATTCAATAGCCGTTACAACGAGATTGTTTCTGCCGATGGCAAGAAAGGTATGAGTGTAACCTATTGGAATAATGAGAATATGCAAGGGCAGCCTGCTGCTTCATTGACTATTTCAGAACCAGTCAACTTGAGCAATGGTGGAGCAACAGTTTTTGCACCAGGTGTAAACTTGGAGCATTTCTCTGCAAGGTTGGAAGGTGTGTTGCGTCCTTCTCGTACCGAAACGCTGCAACTCCAACTGGCTAGTGATGATTTGGCTCGTCTTATAGTCAATGGTGATACGGTGATAGATAGTTGGAAGGGGAGAGAACGTGTGAATGTTGCCAACAAGAACTTGAAGGTAGAGGCTGGCAAGGAATACCGTTTGCAAATAGACTATGTGCAGAAGACGGCAATGGCGGTACTACAGTTTGACTTGGGCAAACTAGAAGCGATGCCTACGGAAAAATTAGTCCAGAAGGTAGGTGATGCCGAGGTTGTAGTCTTTGTAGGAGGTATTTCTCCAAGATTGGAAGGCGAACAGATGAGTGTTAATGAACCTGGTTTCCATGGTGGTGACCGTCTTACGATTGAACTTCCTGAGGCTCAGCGCAAAGCCATTGCAGCCCTTCGACAGGCAGGCAAGAAGATTGTTTATGTCAATTGTTCTGGTAGTGCGATTGCACTTACTGATGAATCTCAAAAATCGGATGCTGTATTGCAAGCTTGGTATGGAGGAGAAAAAGGTGGTCAAGCTGTAGCCGAGATTCTTTTTGGCGAGGTGAATCCTAGTGGCAAATTGCCAATAACCTTCTATAAGAGCACAGACCAGCTTCCTGATTACGAGGATTACCGCATGACAAACCGAACTTATCGCTATTTCAAAGATGAGGCTCTTTATCCTTTCGGTTATGGATTGAGCTATACAACTTTTGAGTTCGGAAAACCTAAGTTTGACAAAAAGGCAAACAAGGTAACTGTTACAGTGAAGAATACGGGCGATAAGGAAGGCACAGAGGTGGTTCAACTTTATATCAAGCGTATGGATGATGTGGATGGACCTATCAAGACACTCCGTGGATTCCAACGTGTTAATCTGAAGAGCGGGGAATCCAAGCTTGTGGAGATAGCAATGCCTCGTGAAGAATTTGAAAATTGGGATGCTAAGACCAATACGATGCGAGTTGTCCCTGGAAAATACCAGATTATGGTGGGTAACTCTAGTTTGGCGAAAGACTTGAAAACGATTGTCACAAGCCTAAAGTAAAACAACAAGAGAACTTTTGTTCGCAAAGTGGGGAAATATCGTACATTTATACTATTTGCGATAAAAAATACTCGTTGGAATGGCGATATTTTCCCAACTTTGCAGCGACTTAAAAATATCTATTGAAATAATAATTAAAAACCAAAGATTATGTTACAGAAATGTTATCGTACAATTTTGCTATCGATTGGTATGCTGTTGTGTACAATGGTTGCTAGTGCGCAAAGTGCTGATGGTACAGTCTTGGATGCTTCTGGCGAACCATTGATTGGTGTCAGCGTCATGGTGAAAGGAACTTCTCTGGGGAGTATCACAGATTTGGATGGCCATTTCACCATTAAAGATGTGAAGAAAGGTAGCACCTTGGTGGTGAGCTACATCGGTTTCGTCACACAGGAGGTGAAGACAGGAAGTAATCTTGTCGTGAAATTGCAAGAAGACAATGCGGTGCTCAATGAAGTGGTGGTAATCGGTTACCAGACCATCAAGAGAAAAGACCTCACGGGTGCTGTCGCTTCGGTCAATGGAAAAGAAATCTCTTCCATGCCAGTTTCTAATGCTGCACAAGCCTTGCAGGGTAAACTTCCGGGTGTGAATGTAACTACTCAGGATGGTCGTCCAGGTGCTTCTGTCTCCATTCGTGTACGTGGTGGCGGTTCTATCTCTCAGAGCAACGAGCCATTGGTATTGATTGACGGTGTGTCTGGTGACCTTTCCGACATTTCTGCCGACCAGATTGAATCTATCGATGTATTGAAGGATGCTTCTTCTACAGCCATCTATGGTGCACGTGGTGCCAATGGTGTCATCTTAGTTACTACCAAGGGTGCCAAGGAAGGCAAGGTGCAGGTGAAGTATAATGGCTATGCTAAATTTAATACTCCTACGGGTTATCAGAGTGTGCTCGACCCTTACGATTACTTGGCTTATACATGGGCTAGTGCTGCTTCTGTGGGTGGCGACAGCTATACCGAACCTCTTGAGAAACTTTACGGCATCGGCCGTTATGCTGGCAGCAATAGCCAGGGCATCAATGCCTATAAGAATATCGCCAATGCGGATATCCAGAAGAAAGTATATAAAACATCTTTCTCTCACAACCACGACCTTTCTGTAAATGGTGGTACAGAGAAGACAAAGTTTATCTTTGCTGCCAACTATATGGACGAGAATGGTATGAAGTTGGAGTCTTCTTATAGAAGAGCCAATGTTTCCATGAAGGTGGATCAAAAGATTAATCGCAATCTCTCTGTTAGTTTGGATGCTCGTTATACCAATGTTCGTTCGTTGGGCAACTCTACCGACGTGTTGGGCCGAGCTTATAAGTATCGTCCGATTGCCACAGACGACATCTTGGGCGACTTGGATGCACTCAATGAGGGTGTCATCGAAAACTATGCTAAGCAGTCTCAATGGGACCGCTACAATCCTGAGGCTCGTATCCGCGATGAGTACAAGCCTAATGTATATCAGCGCTTGCGTGCCATCGGTTCTTTGAACTGGCAGATTATTAAGGGCTTGAATTATCATACCGATTTGGTACTTGGGCAGAAATGGGACCAGAACCGTTCTTGGGAAGGTGCCATCATCAATAGCTATATCGACGACAATACAGGTGATATCCTCTATTCGGGTAATGCCTCTATCACCAAGAAAAACAAATGGAACTTGAGATGGACCAATACCTTGAACTATGATTTCACTCCATGGAAAGAGCATCATTTCAATGTGCTCGTTGGTCATGAGATCAGTAACTCTGGTGGTGACGAATTGACCGCTTCAGGTACTTTCTTCCCATCCAATTTTACCAAGGATAATGCCTTTGCGATGATTAATCAATATGATGCTTCCAAGGGCACAGGCACTTTCTCTTCTAGTGTAAGCACTCCAGACCGTATGATTTCATACTTCGGCCGTCTCAATTACACATTGATGGATCGTTATCTCCTTACATTCACTATGCGTGCAGATGGTTCTTCTAAGTTTGCTCCAACCAAGCGTTGGGGATATTTCCCTGCAGCAGCGATGGCTTGGCGTATCATCGAAGAGCCTTTCATGAAGGACGTGAAGTGGATGAGCAATTTGAAGCTCCGTTTCTCTTATGGTGAGGTTGGTAATGATGGTATCAACAGTAGTCTTTGGTCACAAACTTGGAGCGCTACTTCCAAAAAGTCAGACCAGATGGCATTTGACAATAAGTTTATCCCTTCTTACAACCGTTCTACCGACTTGGCTAACACAGACTTGAAATGGGAGACTACCATCACTCGTAACTTGGGCTTGGACTTCGGCTTCTTCGACAACCGCTTGACAGGTAGCATCGAGGCTTACTGGAACACTACCAAAGACCTCTTGATGCATATCACTATTCCTGGTATTACAGGTTATACTACAGCTTATGCCAACATCGGACAGACCAGCAACAAGGGTATCGAACTCTCTTTGCAGGGAAATATCTATAGCAACAAGGATTGGAACATCTCTGCAGGCATGAACATCAATTTCAATAAGGGAAATGTGGATAAGTTGGCTGATAACGTAACCGGTCGATATGGCTCTAACTGGGCAAGTGGCTCTCAGTTCCCTACGGAAGACTTTGTGTTGATGGAAGGTCAGCCTGTCGGTTTGATTCGTGGTCTTGTGGCTGATGGCTTCTATACCACCAACGACTTCACTTATGCAGACGGCATCTATACCTTGAAAGAAGGCGTAGCTGATGTCTCAGCGGCAGTATTCCCTAATTATCATATCCATAATGGTATGACAGAACGTCCAAAGGGACAGCTTGCTTACCCTGGTATGGCTAAGTTTAAGGATTTGAATGGAGATGGTACAATTGATGCCGACGATGTAGATGTCATCGGTAATACCAACCCTACTCATACAGGCGGTTTCAATCTCAATGTTTCTTACAAGAACTTCGACCTGGGTATGTATTTCAACTGGAGCGTAGGCAACGATATCTATAATGTCAACAAGTTGAGCAATCTTTATGGTTATAAGGAGGGCGGTGTATTTGAGAATCGCCTGAGCCTTGTGAAGGACTGCTATAAAATCTATGATGTAGTGGATGGACAGTTGAAGGCGCTCACCACTCCTGATGAGTTGAATGCAGCCAACGTGAATGCTACTTTGCCTTTGGCTTATAGTGAGAATGGTTATGGCTCAACATTGGGCATAGAGGATGGTTCTTATCTCCGTCTCAATACGCTCACCTTGGGTTATTCTCTACCAAAGTCTCTCCTGAAGACCGTAGGCATCAGCAATCTCCGTTTCTATGGTAGTATCTATAATGTATTTACCATCACTGGTTATTCTGGTTTGGATCCAGAGGTTAGCACCAACACATCTACCAAGACCTATCCTATGTATGGTATGGATTGGAATGCTTATCCTCGTCCACGTTCATTCGTGCTGGGTGTAAATGTTACTTTCTAATAATTTAAAAAGAATAAGACAATGAAGACTAAAAATATATTTCTAGCTTTGATGTTGATGGCTAATGGAATGGCTGTAACTTCTTGTGGTGATTATCTGGACACCTCGTCACCTTCCAATACGGATGATGCGTTCGTATCTTATACTTCGGATGAGACACTCAAGGTGCTCTCTCGTGCCTATGCCATCTATCGCGACAACTGTAGTATTGGCTATGATTGGAACGACCACTTCGCTTCGGATACCGAGTATTATCCTGAGGCAAACTCTTCCAACAACTGCAATGCCAAGCTGATACCTGAGCAAGTGACTTGCAACTTTGGCGAGAAATCATTCAATAATCTTTATACAGTCATCTCTTATTGCAAGCAGATTAAGGAGATGATAGAGGCAAAGGCAGAGTATCAGGAGGCTGTGGCTAAGGGGGAGCGCAATGCTTGGACTCAGATGATGGGCGAGGCGATGACGCTGCATGCTCATTGCTACTTTAGTTTGGTACGCCATTATGGTGATGTTCCTTATGGCTATGAGGGGCAAGCTGTTTCTGATTACGAGCTTTCTTCTCGCTTCGACATCTATGACAAGCTTATCGATGAGGTGAAGGCTGCCGAACCTCTTATGTACAAGATTGGAGAGAATGGCATGACTGCAGAGCGTATGAGTCGCACGTATGCCGCTACACTCGTAGGTCAGATGGCTCTTTTCTCTGCTAGCTATCAGACCATCCGCGATGATGTACCAGGACTTTATGGCGACTTGCAGTTTGATGTCGTTAGCAGCGATGCACAGCGTAAGTGCTCTTATGCTCGTCGCAAGGACTATCAGTCTTATTATCAGTTGGCTGAAACTTATTTTGCCAAGGCTTTGGGCGAGGATGCTGGTACTACCAAGTTGTTGACTACCGACGACCGTACTGAGGCAAACAATCCTTTCCAGCTTCATTTCCAATATGAGATGAATCTAAAGTTGAGTTCTGAGGCTATCTATGAAATAGGTGCGGTTCAGGGCACTGATATGAATAGCCGTACTTATACCTACGACTTTGGACGTGGCTGTAACGGTGGTAACAATACAGCTCCTAACAAGGTGTTTGCTGCTATCCGTATGATTCCTACTTTCTATTATGGTGGCTTTGCTAAGGACGATCCTCGTCGTGATGTCAGTGCCACGGTTACTGGTCTGGATGGTAAGGGTAGTGAGGTGCCATTCACCTTCAAGCCTGGTGCTAAGACCGATGGTGGCATCTGTCTGAACAAGTGGGATATTTGCCGTCAGGAGCCTTATTACTATGGCAAGCAGCAGGGAGCTGGTTTCAACATGCCAGTGATGCGTGTGGCTGATGTCATCTTGATGCAGGCAGAGGTAAAGGCTGTATTGGCCAAGGATGAGGAAGCTTTGTCTTTGGTCAACCAGATTCGTCAACGTGCTTTTGGCGATACTGCTCACAATCTGACAGGCTTGCATGGCGAGGCTCTTCTCGATGCCATCTATAGCGAGCGTAAGTTTGAGATGTTTGGCGAGGGATGGACTCGTTATGATATGCTTCGCACGGGTAAGTTCGCTCAGTATGCCATGGCTGTGAGAACCGAGATGCAACAGTTGGCAGAAGATATCCAGAAACAGGGCTACCATCGTTTTGCCAATGGCAATGAGATGCCTGCTTACATCTGGACCAAGCAGGTTGAGGGTTCTCGTCTTACCTTCGATTGCAAGGATGAGAACGATCCTGTGGAATATCCTGGATGGCGTGGTGTTTGCGACTTTAGTGGCACTTCTGCCAAGGTTACTGGCACCGATCATAACACAGCCATTAAGGGCTTGTTCCATTACATCGACCCTAATGGTGCTGAGGCAACCCAGTTGGAGCAAGAGGGTTATACACGTAGAGATTGGGGTGCTCAGTTGGCTGCTAGCATTGATGTCTATATGAGCAACATTCTTCCAGGCATTGAGAGCACAGCATCGGTTCCTTGCTATCTTTTCCCAATACCTTATGAGACCTTGAGTCAGTCGAATGGTAAGATTACCAATGGCTATGGATTGCCACAGCAGTAAACAGATTGGTTTGTTAGCGTTTATATAATAAAAAATCTCCATCTTTATCTTTTTAGATAGAGAATGGAGATTTTTATTTTTGGCAACTACTTTTTTCTATATGTAAGAGAGATTATATTGTCAATTAGAAGTTTACGCCGAAGTTGAGCTGTAAGCTTCCATTGTGTGATGTGTCGAATGTGTCGTGACAGATGTTGGCAAGACCGATGTCATAAGTCAAGTCGCAATAAAACATGTCGTAAGCTATGCCACATCCTAGTCTCAATCCACCGTCCAGTCTTCTGAAGTTGTCATCATCGAAAGAAGTTTCGGCGGTTCTGTTATCAAAGTTCTTGATTTTTCCTCCCACGCCAACTGCGAAGTAACCACCTACTTGTGGCTGGATAGAGAAATGGTCATCCACATCGTATTTATATTTCAATACAACTGGAATTTCCATGTAGTTGAGGTCGTATGTTCTCTTCAAACCGCTACTCAAGTTTTTCTTTCCACCTTTTTCTATATAAGAGAGACCTGTCTCCAGATAGAGTGGCTGCTGATAGGAGAGAGGGATACCTGCCACTACTCCTACGTTCAGTCCTGTTTGCCAGTTGCCTCCGTCCAATTGGGCATCGTCTGAGTTGACGTAAGAGAACGATGGACCGATGCGGAATCCATAATACACATCATTGTTAGAGCGGTTATGACCATAGTCTAGATGTCCGCTACGTGGGTTATAATAACGACTCTGTCGATAGTTCTGTGCAGATAATGGCAAGGTAGTGAGCACGATAGCCATTATAATCATTGTAATTCTTCTCATATTCTTATTTTTTAAGTTAAACGCTTGTTTATTGAATCACGGTGCAAAAATACACATTAATCTGATATGAAAATTGCGGATAATCCCTAAAAGAATAAGGGAAACCCCTATAAAAAATATAAAAACAACTTATTTATTTTGTTTTGTCTTCGATTTACACTATCTTTGCACGTAAATTATAAACGTTTATAGAAGAATGAAATTTTTAAAGAAGTATCTACTGGACATTCTAGTAGTCATTAGTTTTGCGATTATCTCGTTTGCTTACTTCATGCCTGCCGACATGGACGGACGCATCTTGTTCCGCCATGATGCCTCTGCTGGCAAGGGATTGGGACACGAAAAGGAACTCTTCCAACAGCAAACAGGCGAGACTACTCGCTGGACAAACTCAGTCTTTGGCGGTATGCCTACCTATCAGATGTCACCTTCCTATGATAGTAGCAAGGTGCTCACACAAGTGATGAATGCTTATCACCTCTGGTTGCCCGACTATGTGTGGTATGTATTTGTCTATCTCTTAGGCTTCTACATCATGCTGCGTGCTTTCGATTTCCGACAATCCTTAGCGGCACTGGGTAGTATTATTTGGGCATTCTCGTCCTACTTCTTTATCATCATTGCCGCAGGTCATATTTGGAAGGTATGGGCTTTGGCTTATCTGCCTCCGATGATTGCGGGCGTGGTGTTGGCTTATCGAGGTAAGTATCTGAAAGGCTTGCTCTTGACCG
>CAVKNU010000047.1:0-16490 GCA_963657465.1 Lachnospiraceae bacterium | reverse complement strand
ATTTAGATGCCAAAGCTTCGATGCAGATTGATTTGACAATTAATAAGGGACGTGGTTACGTCCCTGCTGATGAGAATCGTCAATTCTGCACTGACGTCAACGTTCTCCCAATCGATTCCATCTACACCCCTATCCGTAATGTAAAGTACTCAGTAGAGCCATATCGTGTTGAGCAAAAGACCGACTATGATAAGCTTGTACTTGAAGTTACAACAGATGGTTCCATTAGTCCTAAGGATGCACTGAAAGAGGCTGCTAAGATCCTCATTTATCATTTCATGCTCTTCTCTGATGAGAAGATTACTCTCGAAAGCCCAGATCAAGAGGGCAATCAAGAGTTTGATGAGGAGGTTCTTCACATGCGTCAGTTGCTCAAGACTCGTCTCGTAGATATGAACCTTAGTGTTCGTGCACTCAACTGCTTGAAGGCTGCTGACGTTGAGACATTGGGCGACTTGGTACAGTATAACAAGACTGACCTCTTGAAGTTCCGCAACTTCGGTAAGAAATCGCTTTCTGAGCTTGATGATTTGCTCGAGAGTCTGAATCTGTCTTTTGGAACTGATATTTCAAAGTATAAATTAGATAAGGATGCTTAATCGCATATCCTATCCAAAAAAGTAAAAACAAAATGAGACATAATAAAAAATTCAACCATTTAGGTCGTACTGCTTCTCATCGTAACGCGATGTTGGCTAACATGGCTACATCACTTATCTTGAGCGAGCACAAAAGAATCACTACGACCCTCGCAAAGGCTAAGGCTCTTAAGAAGTATGTTGAGCCATTGATTACTCGTTCTAAGAATGATACTACTACTTCACGTCGTGTTGTATTCCGTTATCTTCAGAACAAGTATGCTGTCAAGGCTCTCTTCGGTGAGGTAGCAGAGAAGGTAGCTAACCGTCCAGGTGGTTACACTCGTGTTATCAAGTTGGGTACCCGTCAGGGTGACGCAGCTGAGATTGCTTTCATCGAGCTTGTTGACTTTGATGAGAACATGGCTAAGACTCCTAAGGCAGCTGCTAAGAAGACTCGTCGTAGCCGTAAGGCTAAGGCTGAGGAGACTGTAGAGGCTCCAAAGGCAGAAGAGACTGCAGCAGAGGAAGCTCCTAAGGCTGAATAAGTTTCAATAGATCTCAATATGAGGCGCCCTTGTCTTTCTGACAAGGGCGCTTTTTGTATTATAGGGGTTTCCCTATGTTCTTTTAGGGAAACATTCTTTGGGTATTTCAAAAATAATGCTTACTTTTGCGCAGAATTTAAAAAACGGATAGTCATGAAAAAGATAATGATATTAGTGGCTTGCTCTTCTTTGTTGTTGAGCAGCTGTGACACCTATACGGGAAGTGGTGCTTATGTGGGAAGTTCTTTGGGTTCGATTCTTGGTTCTGCCATTGGTGGATTGAGTGGCGGACCTAGAGGCTCGGATATTGGTACCATTGTGGGTATGGCTGGTGGAGCTGCTGTGGGTGCTGCCATAGGAAGTCAGGCCGACCAACGTCGCCAGCAAGACATCGACCAATACCAACGCGATAAGGCAGAGCGCATGGCACAGAGAAGACGCAACACCCAACAGCAATATGATAATTACTCCAATACGGATGTCAACACAAATGGTGTTTTTGATTCTACCAATAGTGGGGATGATCGTCTTTACGATTTCAACGGTAAGGACTATACGGGAGATTACAGTGCTCAGCAGCCTATCACTTCCATGCCTAGTGCCAAGGTGGAGGAACTGGGAGCCAATTTCGCTTATTCTCCGAGCTTGGAGATAGTCAATGCTCGTTTTGTGGATTCCAACGAAGATAATTCTCTGAACCGCAATGAGACTTGTAAGCTGATATTTGAGGTGATGAACCGTGGTGCTAATTCTGTTTATGATGTGGTGCCTACCGTTGTGGAGACGACAGGTAACAAGCATATTTATATTTCGCCAAGTATTCATATTGAGCGCATAGACCCTGGAAAGGGAGTTCGTTATACGGCAATGGTGAAAGCAGACAATCGTCTGAAAGACGGTACCGCTCGTTTCTGTGTCTCAGTCATTCATGGGGGAGAGGCAATATCTAAGGTTAATGAATTCAATATTCCAACGAAAGCGAGATAAGCTATAAGGTGGAAATATAAAAGGGTAACAGTCTAGTGATGACTGTTACCCTTTTTCGTTTCCTTATTCCCTTCTTGGTGAATAGGCTTTTTATTTTCTTCTTGATGAATAGGTGCCTTGCCTTTCTCTTTCTTTAATTTCGATTCCGAGAATTTCCAATTGTTCGTAAAGGTGTAATCTGTTTCGGTTACCTCAAAATCGATTTGAGGCAACTTCGGATCCTCTGGTCGCATAGGTATTGGGTTCTCTTGCAATTCAACCTTCACCGTAGCCACTCCTTGTGAAAGCATTCCAATCTCTTTGGCGGCAGCCCATGACAAGTCGATGATTCTGCCTCTGCCAAAAGGACCACGGTCTATCACTTTTACGACCACGCTCTTGTTATTACTTAAGTTCGTAACCTTCAAGTGGGTGCCAAAAGGATAGAAACGATGGGCGCAGGTCAAACTGTCGTGATGCAATTTCTGTCCGCTGGCAGTTCGTGCTCCTGTAGCTCTTTTTGAGTAAAACGAAGCCTTTCCATGCTGTTTCTGAGCGAAACATGGAGTTAGGCAAAATGTTGCCCATATTGCTATGATAAATCTACCTACTTGCATGAAATCTTTGAGATAATGCTGCAAATATAAAAAAAAATGTTGAAAGATGCAAGTAAATATCAGAAAATCAGTACCTTTGTAGTGCTAAATTCTATTGATATGGAAAATAATATACCTCAAGAGTGGAATAAGTTCTATTTGAAAGACGTGTCATTTGTCAACTTGATGATGCGCCGTATCTATAATGTATTGATAGTGGCCAATCCCTATGATGCCTTCATGTTGGAAGATGATGGGCGAATCGAAGAGAAGATATACAATGAGTATATGGAGCTCGGACTTCGTTATCCTCCTACCTTCACACAGGTTTCTACCACGGAAGAGGCAGCTGAGGTGTTGCGGTCAACGGTCATCGACTTGGTAATCTGTATGCCAGGCAATGCCGATAATGATGCTTTTGATGTGGCACGCGACATCAAGGGAAAATTCCCTAATATCCACTGTGTGGTGTTGACTCCATTCTCTCATGGTATCACCAAGCGAATGGAGAACGAGGATTTGAGCATCTTCGACTATGTGTTCTGTTGGCTGGGAAATACCAACTTGATTCTTTCCATCATCAAGTTGATTGAGGATAAGATGAACTTGGAGCACGACATCCAAGAAGCAGGTGTGCAAATGATCCTCTTGGTCGAGGACTCCATTCGTTTCTATAGTTCAATATTGCCGAATCTCTATAACTACATCTTGGAGCAAAGTAAGAATTTCTCCCAAGAAGCCTTAAATCGTCATGCGGCAACCATGCGAATGCGTGGTCGTCCAAAAGTGGTGTTGGCACGAACCTACGAGGAAGCCTTGAAACTCTATAACAAGTATTCCGACAACACACTGGGCGTCATCAGTGATGCGCGATTCCCATTGAAGAATGCTGCCAAGGCTTTTGGAACCTTACAGGAGAAGTTGCAAGAGAAGCCAAAGCACCGTACAGACACGTTTGGTCGGGAGAAAGACCCTGAGGCTGGTTTGAAACTCTTCCGCTATATCCGCCAGAACGATCCTTTCGTACCTCTTATCTTGGAAAGCTCTGAGAGTGAGAATCGTGCCAAGGCGGAGGCAGAGGGATTCCGTTTTGTGGATAAGAATTCGAAGAAGATGAGTGTCGATCTCCGACATCTGATGGAGGAGCACATGGGGTTTGGTGATTTTATTTTCCGCGACCCAAAGACGCATGAGGAGATTATGCGTATTCGAAGTTTGAAGGAATTGCAAGACAATATTTTCAATATTCCTAACGACTCGATGCTCTATCACATCTGTCGCAATCACATGAGCCGATGGCTTTGTGCCCGTGCCATTTTCCCGGTTTCGGCATTCTTGAAGAATGTCACTTGGCAACGACTTCAAGATGTAGATGCCCACCGCCAGATTATCTTTGATGCTATTGTGCAGTATCGTCACATGAAAAATTTGGGTATTGTGGCTGTGTTCGACCGTATGAAGTTTGACAAATACGCCCACTTTGCCCGTATTGGCGAAGGCTCCCTGGGCGGAAAGGGTAGAGGCTTGGCTTTCCTCGACAATGTAATCAAGCGCCATCCGGAGTTCAACCAATATGAGAATGCTACGGTGCAGATTCCAAAGACGGTTGTCCTCTGCACGGATATCTTCGATGCCTTCATGGAGAGCAACAATCTCTATCCGATAGCATTGAGTGATGCCAGCGACGAAGAAATCTTGCAGCATTTCCAGCGAGCCCAACTGCCCGATTCACTGATAGCCGACTTCTTCACCTTCTTTGAGGCAACGAAGAGTCCTATTGCCGTACGTTCTAGTTCGCTCTTGGAGGATGCTCACTATCAGCCATTCGCTGGTATCTATTCCACCTATATGATACCTTGTCTGGAAGACAAGTACCAGATGCTTCAGATGTTGGCATGCGCCATCAAGGGTGTGTATGCCTCGGTGTTCTATCGGGACTCCAAGGCTTACATGACAGCCACGAGCAATGTCATCGACCAAGAAAAAATGGCAGTCATCTTGCAACAAGTGGTGGGCAAGGAGTATGGCGATCGTTTCTATCCTACGATGAGTGGCGTGCTTCGTTCGCTCAATTATTATCCGATAGGGGATGAGACGGCAGAGGAAGGTATCGCCAGCTTGGCACTAGGACTGGGCAAGTACATCGTGGACGGTGGACAAACCTTGCGCGTCTGTCCTTATCATCCAAACCAAGTTCTTCAGACCAGTGAACTGGAGATGGCGTTGCGAGATACGCAAACTCAGTTCTATGCGCTCGACATGAAACATGTGGGTGAAGACTTCAAGGTGGACGATGGCTTCAATATTCTCAAACTTCGGGTGAAAGATGCTGTGGAAGATCAGTCGCTCAACTATATAGCTTCCACGTTCGATCCTTACGACCAGGTCGTCAATGACGGCGTATATGAGACTGGGCGTAAGTTGATAACCTTTGCCGGAGTACTTCAGCATGGTGTCATCCCTTTGCCAGAAATCTTACAGATGTCGATGAAGTGTGGCTCCGATGCGATGCGCCGACCTGTGGAAATCGAGTTCGCATGCAATGTCAATGCCGATAAGACCTGTGAGTTCTACCTGCTTCAGATTCGTCCGATAGTGGATGCCAAGGAGATGCTCGATGAGGATGTCAAGGCGATACCGGATGCCAGTTGTTTGCTTCGTTCTCACAATTCTTTGGGACATGGCATCAGCGAGGATGTGGTGGATGTAGTCTATGTGAAGTATGACGACAACTTTTCTGCGATGAATAATTATTATGTGGCCGATGATATCGAACGCATCAACCGCAAGTTCCTTGCCGAGGGCAAGAACTATGTCTTGGTAGGACCTGGACGATGGGGCTCTAGCGACCATTATCTTGGAGTTCCCGTGAAATGGCCTCACATCAGTGCTGCTCGTGTCATTGTGGAGGTGGCGCTCAAGAACTATAACATCGATCCTAGCCAAGGCACCCACTTCTTCCAAAACCTCACTTCCTTCGGAGTAGGCTACTTCACTGTGGATATGAATTCTGAAGAAGGAGGATTTGTGAACAAGGAGATTTTGGATGCGATGCCGGCAGTGGAAGAGACGCAATATGTGCGCCATGTTCGTTTTGAGCATCCCATGCGAATTCTCATGGATGGAAAGAAGCAAGAGGGAACTGTCTTGTTGCCAAGTTAGCTCCTTCGGAAAAGTAAGTAGTACTTCATTGCTCATTGAAGTACTACTTACTTGCCTATTGAAGTACTACTTCATTGAGCCTCGAAGTATAGCTTCATTATTCTGTGAAAATAGAAAAATTTAAGCAATCATTTGGTTTTCTCGTGGAAAAGTCTTAACTTTGTCCGCAATTAATACAAAATCTCATGAAGAAACCCAATCTATTAGCCCTCTTGATGGCATTGCTTTGGCAGTTCTTGCCGATGTCTGCCCAGAGTTATCGTAACCCAGTCATTCCGGGTTATCACCCTGATCCTTCGGTTTGTCGGGTAGGAGACACCTTCTACCTCGTCAACTCCTCGTTCCAGTATTTCCCTGGTGTGCCTATCTTTCAAAGCAAGGACATGGTACATTGGCAGCAAATAGGCAATGTGCTCGATAGGGAGAGTCAATTGCCTTTGAAGGGAGCGAGTTCTTGGTTGGGCATCTATGCGCCGACGATTCGTTATCACGAAGGCACCTATTATATGATTACTACCAATGTGGGAAATGGGGGCAACTTTATGGTGACAGCCAAAGACCCACGTGGTCCTTGGAGCGAACCTATCTGGCTCAAGCAACAAGGCATCGACCCTTCGCTTTATTTCGAGAACGGCAAGTGTTATATGGTGAGCAACCCAGGTGATGCCATCTGGTTATGTGAGATCAATCCCCAAACTGGCGAGCAGCTCACTGAAAGCAAGAAACTTTGGCAGGGGGATGGTGGTCGCTATCCTGAGGGACCACATATCTATAAGAAGGATGGTTATTACTATCTTCTTATCTCTGAGGGCGGTACGGAACTGGCTCATCGTCTCACCATTGCCCGCAGCAAGAAGATAGAAGGTCCCTACGTGAGCAATCCGGCTAATCCTATCCTTACCAACTGCAGCCGACTCGGACAGTCGATGCAGATTCAGGGAACGGGACATGGCGACTTTGTGCAAGCGCAAGACGGTTCTTGGTGGATGGCTTTCCTGGCCTATCGTAACTATGGTGGTTCTTACCATCACCTCGGTCGTGAAACTTATCTCGCCCCTGTGGTATGGGAAAAAGGTAAATGGCCTGTAGTGAATGGGGGACAACCTATTGACACCTTGGTCAAGGCGAATACATTGCCAACGGTAGAATTGGAAAAACATGTTGGGACAAGTGTCTTTGCTCCGACTACGGGAAAGTCAGAATGGATCTATATCCAGAATCCTATTCAGGCTAATTATCACTGGATGGGTGAATTCTGTGGTGATGGAAGTGTGGAACTTTCAAAAGCTCAGGCTTTGATGCTCCGCCCTCATGGCACGCTTACCGAAAACCAACAACCTACCTTTGTGGGCAGACGTCAGGAATGTGCTAATTTTGAGATGGAGACCCTTGTGGCTTTGTCGGAGATGGAAGGCTCGCAAATATCAGACGATTTGGCTGCCGGTCTTACGGTTTATCAGATAAATGATGGGCATGTGAATCTCCTGCTGACCAATCGAGGCGTGGAGTTGCGCTGCAAACTAAAGAGCGTTGACTATGTGGTGAACCACGTGGATTTCGACAAGAAAGTGGTTACCAAAAAGTCGAATGAAGAGTTGGACATGCGCTTGGTCAAGTTGAGAGTACGTAGCGAGGGCACTATGTATTACTTCGATTATGCGCTCGATGGTCAAGACTATCAGGAATTAGGCTCTGTCAATTGCAGTCTGATGAGCACTGAGGTGGCAGGTGGCTTCACCGGTGTCACCCTGGGTATGACAGCCGAAGGAAGTGCGAACACTACAGGTGCTGCCGTGTTCCAATATTTCCATTACAACGAAAAATAGATAAAAAATAATGTCAACAGAACAAAAGAAAATTACAGACAGAAAGTATTTCATACCTTTCGTTTTAATCACGTCGCTCTTCTTCTTGTGGGGCTTCGCTCGTGCCATTCTGGATGTGCTCAACAAGCATTTCCAGAATGCTTTGCATATTAGTATTACTCATTCGGCGCTCATTCAGGTCACCACCTATTTGGGCTATTTCCTCATGGCGATACCTGCGGGATTCTTCATCAATCGCTATGGCTATCGTCGAGGTGTGGTGTTTGGCTTGACGCTCTTTGGAGCCGGTTCCTTGCTTTTCATTCCGGGTGCGGCAACGGGTAGTTTCTATGCCTTCTTGCTTTGCCTGTTCATCATTGGCTGCGGTTTGGTGTTCTTGGAGACGGCTGCCAATCCTTATGTCACGGAACTGGGAAGCAAGGAGACTGCTACGAGTCGTCTGAACCTTTCCCAGTCTTTTAATGGATTGGGCAGTATCTTTGCCACCTTCTGCATTGGTCAGTTCCTTTTCAATAATACCGACGAAGGTGGTAATGTGGTGGTTCCTTATACCATATTGGGCATCCTGGTGTTCTTGATTGCGATTGTGTTCTCTCGTGTCAACTTGCCGGAAATCAAGCATGAGCAGACGGAAGAGGACCAGGCGCAAGGTTCCAACATCGGCAAGCTCTTTGCTCATCATCCCATGTTTGTGTTCGGACTTTTTGCCCTTCTCTGTTATGAGGTGGCAGAGATTTCCATCAATTCTTATTTCATCAACTTTGTCACGGGCATGCACTGGATGAGCGACCGCACAGCCTCGTTGGTCTTGACGGGTGCCTTGGCATTCTTTATGGTGGGTAGATTCTTGGGAAGTTGGATTATGCGCCACATCGCTGCCACCACGATGCTCTTGATTTGTGCCGTGGGTAGTGTGGTGTGTATAGGCTTGGTTCTCTGTGATTTAGGACTTGTGTCGCTTGCCGCCTTGATAGGAAATTATCTTTTTGAGGCCATCATGTTCCCTACAATCTTCTCTATCGCACTCACTGGGCTGGGTAATCTCACCAAGTCGGCATCCTCTCTCTTGATGATGACCCCGATTGGTGGTTGTGGCTTCCTCTTGATGGGCTTGATAGCCGACCGCACCCATGTGGTCATGCCATTCGTAGTGCCATTCATTGGTTTTGTCATTGTTTTGGCTTACGCCATTCGTGAGTACAAATTGAGTAAGAAAATATAGACTTAAACAGCTTGATTTGCAATCTGTATTTAGCAAAAGTAGGAGTCTTGTTGTCGTAGATATGGGGAATTAACTTTTTTAACTCTATTCGGAAGAGAAAAAGTGAAGTTACATTTTGCGATTTCAAAAGAAAATCTTAAATTTGCAAGCGTAAAAGGTAGGGGTGTGAGCCTAGCGAATACTTCACCTTATATATAATAGTAGAGAATGTTTCAAAAAAAATAAATTTAAAAACTATTATGGCAGTAGATTACAAGAAAATTGGTCTTGTGAACACTAAAGACATGTTTGCAAGAGCTATCAAAGGCGGTTGGGCAGTTCCTGCTTTCAACTTCAATAACTTGGAGCAACTTCAGGCTATCATTCAGGCTTCTTCAGAATTGAAGTCACCTGTTATCCTTCAGGTTTCTAAGGGTGCTCGTAAATACGCTAACCCTACATTGCTTCGCTACTTGGCAGAAGGTGCCGTAGAATATGCAAAGGAACTTGGCTGCAACCATCCTGAGATTGTTCTTCACCTCGATCACGGTGATAGCTTCGAGACATGTAAGAGTTGTGTTGACTTCGGCTTCTCTTCTGTAATGATCGACGGTTCTGCTCTTCCATATGAGGAGAACATCGCTTTGACCAAGAAGGTTGTTGACTACGCTCATCAGTTCGGTGTAACTGTAGAGGGTGAGCTCGGTGTCCTCGCAGGTGTTGAGGATGACGTTGTAGCTGAGGAGTCTCACTATACAAAGCCTGAGGAGGTTGTTGATTTCGCAACTCGTACAGGTGTTGATTCATTGGCAATTTCAATTGGTACTTCTCACGGTGCTTATAAGTTCAAGCCAGAGCAGTGCACACGTGACCCTAAGACTGGTCACCTCGTTCCTCCTCCATTGGCATTCGACGTATTGGCAGCAGTAGAGGAGCAGCTCCCAGGCTTCCCAATCGTTCTCCACGGTTCTTCTTCAGTTCCTCAGGAGTATGTTGATATCATCAATAAGTACGGTGGCAAGTTGCCAGACGCTGTTGGTATCCCAGAGGAGCAGTTGACTAAGGCTTCTGAGAGCGCAGTTTGCAAGATCAATATCGACTCTGACTCTCGTCTTGCTTTCACAGCAGGTGTTCGTGAGACATTGGCTCTCCACCCAGAGTACTTCGACCCACGTCAGTACTGCGGTAAGGCTCGTGAGTATATGGTTGACTTGTATAGCCACAAGATCAAGGATGTTCTTCATTCTGATGGTAAGTTGGCTAACCTCGACTAATTAAATTAGAATCAAAAGATCTCAAATCGAAATAGTGAGCGGGAACCCGAAAGGGTTTCCCACTCTCTTAAAAATAAAATACCTCAAATAATTGCGACCAGGAAATAGCACGTGTGTATAAGTTGTATATAGAATTTGTATAAGATAAGTATAAGTAAGTAAAAGTAAAAGAAAGATCTGAATTGCATTGGGCAATTTCATCAAGATCTACCGATGTATGCGATTTTGTTTTGTTGGAAGAAGTATAAGATTAGAAGCGTTGTTTTTTTACTATCGCGAGACGTGTTCTCGTATTTAGAGTTAGGTAACGAGGTGTCAAAACCTCAACTTTATTAATGATAGTAAATGATATTTAGTATGAAATAGTTGGTTTTATGGTCAATCATGTCAATGTTGATGGCCGTTAGTTTTACAGCATGTAGTAGCGCTTCTGATGATAACGAGTTTAGTGAAACAAAACAAGCAACAGCATTTTCACTTCTCAGTTTTTCTCAGTCAGAAAGTCAACATATCTCTTCAGACGAGGTTACTCGTTCTGGTATGGATGAAAAGTTGTCATGTAAGGTATTGTCTGGTGGCAAGCTCCAGCTCTCTCACAAGAACGTTGTATTCGATATGAATTCAACTATTAAGATGGATGCTCAGTTGGTAGGCAAGAAGATTATCGTCAGCGAGACTGGTTCTTATGGTCAGTCTGAGGCTTACGGTTACTATACCCTCGTGGCTACTGTTGGTTCTTTGCAGGATGGTGACTATACCATCGTGATGATGCGTAATGGCAACGTTCGCGCAGAGTTCCGTCTAACTTACGACTCTTCTAAGGTAAGCAACAACTAGGCGTATGGAAAATAGCTTTCATACTCTATATCTCCAACGATCAGTTTTAAAAAATGATGATTTAAAAATGTTCGGGTTGTTGTGAAATAACCTGAAGTAAAGACTCAGGGGTACAGTCTTTCAAGACCACTCGGTTCCCCTTGTCAAGTAAGTAGATGGTAGGCATCGCACGGATGCTATACTGGTCACTGACAGTGTCGTCGGCATGGATGTTCAGCAACGTGATATCTTCGGGTATCGTTTGTTTGTTGAGCCATGCCGTCACACGGTGACAGTTTTCACAATCGGGGTCATAGAAGTAGAGGATTACCTTTCTGTCTTGGTAGTCCCGCAGTTGATGGCTATGGCCGTCTTTGTCTTTGAAGGTGAAGTTGAGTGCCACGTCACCTGGCAAGTTTTTGTTGGTGCTTTTAATTTTAAAAGCTAATCTTTCCTTTTCTATTTCATCAAACGCTTTCATCTTGCTCATCTGCTCCAGGAAGAGTAGGTACATGCGGTCGTTGCGCATGGGAGATGATGGGTTGTCAAGATAATGTTCGATGAGTGATTCAAACTTTTCCTTGGCTTTCTGTGTCCCGAAGGCTTTTGGGGCGAAAATATGAATGCTTTCTTTTGCCAATGTGGGTTGGAATCGGGCTAATAGGTCGATATAGTTGACGAATCCTTGTTCAGCACAGTCAGGATTGTTCAATTGCAGCGTGTCTGTGAAGTCGAAACGGTCCCAGTAGTGTAATGCTAGGTATTCGGCTCTTTTCTCCACTGTGCGCAAAGTATCGGGCATTTGCGGGTAAGTAAATGCCGACTGCTGTTGTGCATGAACTCCCAAGCTCATGCTCCAAGCTATCACCAAACTGATAAATATTCTTCTGTATTCCATATCGCAAAGGTATAGAATAATCTTGAAAGTCATAAAAAAAGTGTCTAAATATTTGGAAAATTGTTTCCTTTTTCATAACTTTGCCACCAAAAGGAGAATTCTATTATGGATAAAATTAAAGTTTCGAATGAAAACATAAACTCAGAGCTTGCAATCTTTCTTTTTAAGGAAGATGACACTTATATAGCTTATAGCCCTGCATTAGATTTGTCTGGTTATGGCAAAACAGAAGAAGAAGCACGTAGCTCTTTCAATATCGTATTGAAAGAGTATTTTGACTATTGTATTCATGAAGGAACTTTATATCAAGATCTCAAAAGTCATGGATGGGATATAAAAAAGCATGAATTAGAAATTCCAAAGATTTCCATGCTTGTATTGAAGAATGAAGAATTAAGCAATATCCTTGATAAAAAGGATTTCAAAAAATATCATGAACCTATAAATGTACCAGCTTTTGCATGAACACATATAAATTGAGTAACATTTCTATAAACGATTTTAGAAATTTCCTCGTTTCTGTTGGTTGCCAAAAGGTAAAAACAGAGGGAGGGCATGAGAGATGGATTAAGGTTGGTCTTTCGCGTCCCATCATTCTGCAAACTCATATATCTCCAGTACCAGAGTTTATTGTGAAAAATACTTTGAGAAATTTGGGTATGGCGAAAGGGCAATTCTTTGATATTTATTATAAGAAAAAATAAACTCGAAACAAGATAGTAAAGAATGCATATCTCCATCATATCAAAAGGAGTATTTGGAAATAGTAAAAGAATGGGAATTGGGTAAGGTTTCTGTTTTAGACGAAAAGGTGGAACCTGTTATTGATTTTCTTATGAATAAGTTATCTCTCCCCTTTGAAAGTTTTCTGTTATCGTATTGCTATAATAAAATGAAAATCCTTGTGGAGATATATGACAGGATGAAACTAATGCAGTTTAAAGAACCAATTAAGATTTTGGCGGAAAATAGTGTCTTTTCGAAAAAAGAGATTCTTGGTTTTACAGAAAAATGGGATGCTATAGAAGAAGCCAAAATGAAAATGTTAGAAGAAATCCAACGGGATATAAAAAAGTTTCAAAGGAAAAAGATACAGCACTCTTAGTTTATGTCTCGCAAAAAGGATACCTAGGCTACTTTATCAAGTATCTTAAGATAGATGCCCAAGTATCCTAAGATACATCGCCAAGTATCTTAGGATACTTTTTATCCAATAGCCGTTCAATAAAACTACCGAAACTACAACGGAAACTATAATTGTGAGACGACTCGGTAACTATACTTCCAACTTTTATCATTACTTAGGGTGCTTCATCAAGTTAAAATTAAGTATTTTGTTTGGCGCTTTCAGAAAAAACAGCTATCTTTGCCATTGTAAATACAAGTAAGGAATGCTGAAAGGCATGACGAAAACGGTGAAAGTATAATAGACTAACTTATGTTAGAACTCGAATTACAACAATATCTCCAATGCGAGTATCCACAAGAGAATGCTCGCTGTGAATGGAAAAAAATTAAGAATCTAAAAAAACTCATTCTGTGGTGACGAGAAAGATGATGTTATTTCCTACGTGTCGGCTATCGCCAACATGGAGGGAGGACATCTTGTGATTGGTGTAAAAGACAAGACGCTTGAAATAGTCGGGACAGACATTTCAAGACTCACTTTTAATGGTCAACCAGCAAACACGCAGTCGGCAACTTTCAAGCTTACCGAACAATGCACTTATCTGTCATCTGAAGGGTTAAGCATAGAGGAGTTTGTGACAGAAGACACAAATAAAAGAGTATGGATAATTCACATTCCGAAACATTTGCCACGTCGCCCCGTACTTGCCCATAAGAAGGCTTGGCAACGGATAGAGGATTCCTTAGTGGAATTGACACAAGAAAGGATGGCGGTTATTCTTGAAGAGCCTATATATTCGGCAAACGACTGGTCGGCAGAATTAGTGCCAGACGCAACTATAGATGATTTGGACGAGGTGGCCATTGCCAAAGCTCGAAAGATGTTCAAGAAAGTTCATAGTCGCATACCTGCGGAAGAAGTGAATGCTTGGAATGTCCAAACATTCCTAAGCAAATGCGGATTAACAAAAAATGGAGGCATTACTCGGGCTGCAATTATATTGTTGGGTAAGTACGAATCCTCATTCAAACTTCGTCCTGCCGTTGCGCAGGTTACATGGACTCGCCGAGACAAAAATCAGGAAGTGGTTGACTACGAACATTTCACAGTACCTTTTATATTAACGGTGGACGAAATTCTATCAAAGATAGAGAATCTGACTTTGCGCGAAATGCCTGGAGGTACACTTTTTCCTGATACGATGAAGCAGTATGATGATTACACCATTCGTGAAGCACTCCATAACTGCATTGCCGCAACGAATGTCTGTGCAGGGCAATGGTGGATTTCAACATGATTGATACCGTAAGTCGTGGTATCAAGAAAATGTTCAATGAGCAATGGCGCAGACACTTCCCTATGCCAGACTATGAGATTGACCAAATAAAGAAAAAAGTAGTTGTCCGCATCTATGGCAATGAAATCAACAAACGATATACAGATTTGTTGAAGACAAACGACACTCTTTCTCTATGGGATTGCATCTCGCTTGATGCAGTACAAAAAGGTAGAGCTATTCATGAGGATATTGCGCAAAACTTGCTTAAACGTGGACTGATAGAATGTGAGGCTTCGCATTACAGCATTTCTCTTAGCATTGCCAAGAATACTCACCAACTGCCTTCTTGCACAAAAGCAAAAGGACTGGACAAGGAGAGGTTGCGTCAAATGATTCTACAATATCTCAGCAACGCTGGCGATGAAGGTGCCAAGCGAGATAGTATATACGAATATCTCAAAGATGTGCTTCCTACCAACAAGACGGAAGAACAACAACTTCGCTATGTCGGCAGACTATTAGTAGAATTAAATGAAGAAAAGCAGATAGACAGAATAGGGTTGAAGTGGATATTGAAAGACTACAATCGGTCGGTTTAATCTCAATCCGACCGAATTATCCCAAATCCGACCGAAAATCCGGCCGTTTAAAGATATTCCGACCGATAATCCTGTCGGTATTTTCGACTTAAACGTCAAATAAACTGTTAGATTTGTGATAGCAGTATAGGTTTAACTAATATTTTTTTACACAACTTCAAAATGCTTTATCACTATACTTCTATAGATGCTTTTAAAAGCATTCTCAAAGATGCAAGGACTCAGATGCAAATGTGTTTCTGGGCTACGAGATACGATTGTTTTGCGGACAAAGAAGAATTGAAACTTGGCGTAGAAACTATAAAAAGACTTCTGCCACAAGTAGAAAAAGACCTACCTTTGGATAGGCAAATAGCCATGTCTTTCGATTGGAACAAAATAAGAGGGAATGAAAATTTGCCATTTCCTTATATAGTTTCATTCACTTCACGACCAGACAATTCTTATATGTGGGAAGAATATGCAAAATCTGATGGAATTGTAATAGAGATAAGTGATAGTTTGAATTTTCAAGCTCAAGAATCTCCTATGATGAGACTTGTTTCCTGCATATAATAACAAAATGGCTCCATACTATTTGCCTCGTACCTCTGTAGAAGAAGTGGATGGTAAGCAAGTCTTTGTTATATGGTGTCCCGCTGGTAGCTATCGCCCTTATTCTGTACCTGTAAATGTTACAGCTAAAGGCACTAAAGAATATTTCTACATCCGTAGCGGTACAAGCAGTATAGAGGCAAGAGGGGGAAGCTCTCGTTGAATTGCGAGAGTTAGCAAACCGTATTCCTTTTGATGAACGAGGCAATAGTAACATACAGTTGGAGGGCATTTCATTGGTGCTTCTTCGCGATTATTTAGTCAAGGTTGGTAGTAAGTTGGCAGATGATGTGATAAAAATGCCATTGCCAAAGATTCTCGACCAAATGGAACTTTATACAGGTCCGAAAGAGAACCGTTTGCTTCGCAATGTAGCTGCCATGATGTTCTGTGAGAACCCAAGCAAGTTCTTTCCTTATACTCTGATTGATGTGGTAACATTTCCTAATGGCAAGATGAAAGACCCGAATAATTTTACGGAAGTAACGTTCAAAGGCAGTGTCCCACAAATGATTAAGCAGACAATGGACTACATCAAGAGCCATGTCCTTAAAGAACATGTACGCAAGGTTTCTGGTCGACAAGAGGCAGAACGTTTTTGGAACTATCCATACGATGCTATTGAGGAAGCTGTTGTAAACTCGGTCTATCACAGAGATTTCTTACAACATGAGCCTATAGAGATTACGATTGAACCAAGTGGAATTTCAATTCTCAACTGTCCTGGCCCAAACCGTAGCATTTCTAAAGAAGATATAAAAAGAGGCGATATGCTGAAAAGTCGCCGTTACCGCAACCGTCGTTTGGGTGATTTTTTGAAAGAGCTTGACCTTACAGAAGGTCGTTCAACTGGTGTCCCTACTATACAAACAAAGCTAGCAGAGAATGGTTCGCCGCGTGCCATCTTTGAAACGACTGATGATCGCTTGACGTTCTTGGTAACAATCCCCATTCATGAGTATTGTACAGAAAGTTCGGAGAGAATAACAAAATGTTCGGAGAGAAGAAAAAAAAGTTCGGAGAG
>CAVKNU010000046.1:0-16791 GCA_963657465.1 Lachnospiraceae bacterium | reverse complement strand
AAATAATAAAATCCCAGCTATCAATCATTTTGATGGCTGGGATTTTCTCATTTACGCCTTACAGCTTTGTACGCAAAAGGCACTGGCAATGGCGGTCAGGACGGTGATGACGAAGTTGATGATGTTCTTGAGTTTTTCTTTTTTCATGACGTTAATTGTTTAGAATGATAAATGTTGAATGATGAGTGTTAAGTGTTGAATGTTAAATGTTAAGTGAAGGGGAGGAGGCAGGATGAGCAAGTACCCGTTCAGAGGAGAGAGATTCTTGAGTGTTGAATGTTGAGTTCTAAAAAACGTACATTGAAATTGTTCAAATGAAATCCTAGCTCCAATCATTCCAGTTTTTCCTCTCGGAATACTCCGGACTGCATCGCTGCCTTCTCCTCATGGATTAATCCATGTTGACATTACCGCTTTCTGAGCCACTGCTGCCTGAACCACTGCCTCCAGTGTCGCTGCCCCCAGATTCGCCTCCACCAGGGGTGTTGCTGTCTTCGCCAGCGTTGTCCTTGTCGTCTGGAGAGGTGGAGCCAGAGTCGTTGGTGCTTTTCACGGTATCCACTCGTCGGATGGTGGCATCAAGGTTGGAGGAGGAAAGCTCGCCTGTGGCTCTGGCACGGAGTCGCAAGCCCTCGATGCACTTCGCCACACTGAAGTCATCCTTGTTGGCCACTCCCTGCTTCACCCTCAGTCCGATGGAGAAAATGGCGAGGTCGGGGAACTTCACGTTCTTGCCCAGGAGAAGCAGCTCCTTGGTGCAGATGACGGCATCGGTGAGCATACCCTTGATGGCTCCCTTGCTGAAAGGGGTGTTGTGGCTCGCCATGTGCTCTGCCAGCTCGTCGATGCCGACGGTCTCCTCTGGTTGCACTCGTGGGTACCACTTGCCATAGGCGGTTTCGTTCTTCTGATTGGTGTTCTGGTATAAGACTATTCTGATCATAAGTTAAGTGATGAGTGATGAACTAAGAGCGAAGAATCCAATTGCATGCCTATTGGAAACAACTCTTATCATTCTCTTTGAATGACAATGCAAAGATACGAAATCTTGCAAGGGGCATTTATGACTTTCTATGACTTACGAGACTTTTTGAGACTTTCTATGAGATTTTATGACTTACTCTCAGGGTTCGCCCAGATATTCCAGGATTTTCCGAACCTGGGGAGTGGTGAAAAACTTGGCGTTGCGCTGGTAGTGATGCGCTTCCAGGGCTTGCACCAAGGGCGGACAGTTCTTGATCCAGCGCATCAGGTGGTTGTTGGCAGTGCGAGGATCGCTGCAAGGGAAGTAGAGCATGGCAAGCTCTTGTTTGCTGTAAGGTTTTTGTTCCATATTCGAAGGATGTTGTTTAGGGGTTCTAACTGTGTTGTTTGCAATGGCTATCTAAGGCATTTGCGACTGCTATCTATGGCATTTGCAATGGCTAACTATGGCAGTTACGATGGCTATCTAAGGCATTTGTTTTGGTTCCCAGTAGTGACAGGTGACACTTGTGACACCTAATTTCCTAGAAAATCTCTTCATGCGGGCGGGCAGGAAGAAGAGTGGGAGAGGGTTTCCTGCCCGCCCGCACGAGGGAGAGTTTCGGAAAACACCTGTCACAAGTGTCACCTGTCACTCTTCATCCGTCGCCTCGGCATTGATTCTTTGCGAGATTTGGTAAGCCCGGATGTCTTCTGCGGTGCGGATGATGGCGATGAAGCCACGGCTGCGGTTGGTGCGCACCTTCTGGAAACCTAGGTCGGAGAAAGCCTTGCCTATCTTCATGGCACTGAGCTTCTGCCCGATGTTGCAACTGATGAGTTGCAACGCCCTCGCCACGGACACAAACTCTCCTCCCTCTTCCTCCGTAGGCTTGCGGAAGTAGAGGTCCACCAACTCCTGTTCGAGGCGGGGTGCCTCAAACTGTCGGTTGTGCTGGTTCTGCAGTTCTATCTCCTCGTCCGAGAACCAGTAGCGGAATCCACTATTGTAGAGGGCGTATGCCTGGGCATAGATGCCGGCATGGTTGAAGGGATGCTCACGGGGCGAGAGGATGCTCTCCACCTCGTAGGGTATCCATCGTCGGTTGCCCGTGGGGTCGCTCAGGAACTCCGGGTTGTTGCCCGTGCCACAGAAGGTGTTGATGTGCTTGCGCTGCTCGGCATAATGGGCGTAGGCGGCTCGCTCATTGATGCACGGCATGGTCACGGCGGCTTTCAACTGGTTGAGTTCCGAGGGCGTCATCGTGTCCAGCTCCTCACAGCAGACGAGCGCGTATTGCGAGAGGGCGATGAGGTCGTCCTTCGTCATGCGCTTGGCATTGGTCTTCGTATAGAAGTACTGCTTCAGTTCGGGTGGCAAGAGATAGTTGAACCACGTGGTCTTGTAAGCGCCCTGTCTTCCGATGAGCACGAGGATGACATTGTTGACCGCATCATTGTCGATCCATCCTGCTATCATCGCCACGAGCCACTTCTTGAGCGAGAAACTAAACGTGAAGAGTGAGGAGTCGCTTTCTCCTTTTACTTTCACCGTGGAGGCCAGCTCTGTGATGTAGTCGGGGGCTCCCTCCTGCCAGGGCGGTAGATTCTCGAGATAATCCTTGAAGGGATGGAAGGATGGGGTATAGTCGCTCTCGATGACGTTGAGCATGTCGCCCTTGTTCACTCTCGTGGTGGAGGAGAGGGTGCTCCAGAGTGTGTTGACATGGCGGTCTTGCAGGTTCTCCCATTTGGGATGTGGGGTGCTGGATGAGGAATGCTTTTTGTTGAGATATTCATAGCGTGCGGTGATGATGTTGTAACGCAGTTGGATGTGTCCGTCCAGAAAGTCCTTGATCTCGTCCACGGAGGCAAAACGGCGGTTGTCCTTTCCCTCTCCTCCGTCGTTGCCCTGTCCCTTTCTGGGCTGCTGCGTGTTGGCATAACAGGACTTCAACACCTGTTTCACGCCGTCGTATTCCGGGAATTGCTTGAGTGCCCATGTGATGGCATCCGCCTTGGCATAGCGTTTCTTGGCAAGCATGTAGCCCACTCTCATCACATATTCGTTGTGGTGCCCTGGCTCGTATCTGATGCCATCGCTTTCCAGCTTGGGCTGGATGATGCTCTTGTAATAGGCCTCGATGCGTTCCTGCTTCTTCTGCTTCTGGCTCTTCTGGCGGATGCTGGCTTGAAAAGACAGTATCTCCTCGGCTGTGAAGGGTTGGGCATCGGGATTGTAATACACCGCTGGGTCGTGGGCAAGTCCACTGAGGCGAGTGATGTTCTTGCACTTCGAGTCCGCCTCCATGCCCGCCAACTGCTCGTAGTAGGCATTGCCCTTGGTGAAGGCGGCGAGATAGTCGTCGCCCTCGTAGCTAAAGATGACGCGAAGTCCGTTGCCGCTCATCGTGATGTAGCAGAGCAGGGTGTGCGGGTCGGCGCATATCTTCTGCTTCAGCTTCTCTAGTTCGCTGAGTCGCTGCTCGGATGTTGATTCTACGCTCTCCTCTTTTCGTTCTTCACTGATGCAGTGGTCGAAATCTACGAGTGAGAGCTGCGTGTGTCGTAGGATGTTGTCCATACCCTTGCCACCTTCGAATATGCAAGCCACGGCAAATAGGGGAGCGTCGTGCTTGAAAGTCTTGCTGCCTGTTTGTCGATAGGATGCGGTGAAGATGGCTAGTTTCTCATCAGTCTTGATGGAATTGACTACTTCTTCGAGGGTGCCAGTCAAGGGAGTCTTGCTGGTCATGTCCCTAAAAATACTAATATTCATTTATTTTCTTAATTTTTTTATTTTTACAAAGATAGTGTTTTTTTCAAGAAAAGCATTTCCCATATATGGGAAATATTGCGTATATTTTTAGTATAATTTACATTATTTAAGAGGGGAAATGCGTTATCAAACGTTTTATATTATAGGGAAGTCATGTTGACTCCTGCAATTTAATAATTTTTTTTTATGTTTTACAATGAGTTTAAGGCTGACAACAGCCGATTCGGAGCCACACTGACAGCAGTCATGAAGGCCCGTGGTATCAGAGTGAGCAAGTTGCTGGGCGAGTGCAAGGTCAAGGCACAGCGAGTGACGGATGTAAAAAAGGGCTAGGTGACTATAGTCTGAGCACCTATGTGAGAATCGTCTCCGCCCTTCGTGAGTTTATCTTCGATGAGGATGAGTACATGGAGGTGAAGCAGCAGTTGATGGAGGCTGCTTTCGACGACGATTATATTCTGGAGCAGCGAGAATAACCTCAAATATTATTAATTTATTTTGCAAAGTCTATAAAATATTGTAACTTTGCCACAGCTTTAAAGTATAATGATATATCAAAGACAAGAAGACTAAATGATTTCAGTTGAAGGATTGAAAGTGGAATTTGGCGTGAAGCCCCTCTTTCATGATGTAAGTTTTGTGATAAATGACCGGGATCGAATCGCATTGGTCGGTAAGAACGGTGCAGGTAAATCGACGATGCTCAAGATATTGTGTGGGTTGCAGAAACCTACGGCAGGTGTCGTAGCCATACCGAATGATACGACGATAGGCTATCTTCCTCAGGTGATGAAACTGCAGGATGATACCACCGTGAAAGAAGAGACCCGCAAGGCCTTTGCGCACAACACGGAGATGAAGGAACGTCTCGACCGTATGCAGCAAGAGATGGCGGATCGCACTGATTATGAGAGCGATGAGTATGCTCAGTTAGTGGAAAAGTTTACCCAGGAACATGAACGATACATGATGATGGGTGGCGAGAACTACGAGGCTGAGATAGAGCGCACGCTGACAGGTCTGGGCTTTACCCGTGATGATTTTGAGCGTCCCACCCGTGAGTTCTCGGGTGGATGGCGTATGCGTATAGAGTTGGCTAAGATTTTGCTTCAGAAGCCCGACGTGCTGTTGCTGGATGAGCCTACCAACCATCTCGACATCGAGAGTATCCAGTGGTTGGAGCAGTTCTTGGCGCAGAGTGCCAAGGCGGTGGTCTTGGTGAGCCACGACCGTGCTTTCATCAACAATGTGACCAACAGAACCTTGGAAATCACTTGTGGACGAGTGGAAGACTACAAGGTGAAGTACGATGAGTATGTCGTGTTGAGAAAGGAACGCCGTGAGCAGCAGTTGCGTGCCTATGAGAACCAGCAGAAGGAAATCGCCGACATCAAAGACTTCATCGAGCGATTCCGCTACAAGCCTACCAAGGCGGTGCAGGTGCAGAGTCGCATCAAGCAGTTGGAGAAGATCGTGCCTATCGAGGTGGATGAGGTGGACAACAAGCAAATGCACTTGAAGTTTCCTCCTTGCCTGAGAAGTGGCGATTATCCTATCATCTGCGATGAGGTGCGCAAGGACTATGGCTCGCATACGGTCTTCGACCATGTGACCCTGACCATCAAACGAGGTGAGAAGGTGGCTTTCGTCGGCAAGAATGGCGAAGGAAAGTCAACCTTGGTGAAATGTATCATGGGCGAGATTCCATTTACGGGTACCTTGAAGATAGGCCATAATGTGCAAATCGGTTATTTCGCACAAAACCAGGCACAGCTCCTGGATGAGAACCTCACGATATTCGATACCATCGACCGTGTGGCAACAGGCGATATGCGCCTGAAGATCAACGACCTCTTGGGTGCCTTCATGTTTGGTGGAGAGACATCCGAGAAGTATGTGAAGGTATTGAGTGGAGGAGAGCGCAGCCGATTGGCGATGATCAAGTTGCTCTTGGAACCTGTCAACCTGTTGATTCTCGATGAGCCTACCAACCACCTCGACATGCAGTCGAAGGATGTGCTGAAGGAAGCTATCAAGGCTTTCGACGGTACGGCGATCATCGTGAGCCACGACCGTGAGTTCTTGGATGGCTTGGTGGATAAGGTGTATGAGTTTGGTGGTGGAAAGGTGCGTGAGCATCTGGGAGGTATCTATGACTATCTCCGTGCGCACAATGCCGACACGATCAATGCTGCGCTCAATATGAGTGGAGCATCCAATGACAATGTCAGTCAGGCGAACAATTCAGCAGTCAACACTCCACAGCCAACACTCGACAAGAAGCAAAGCTACGCCGAGCACAAGGAACTGCAGAAGAAAATCCGCAAGGCGGAGAAGGCTGTCAAGGAGTGTGAGCAGCGCATCGCCACACTCGAAAAGCGCAAGAAGGAAATCGACGATTTGCTCATGAAGCCAGAGAACGCCACCAACATGGAGCTCGTGACGGAATACACGTCGCTCATGCAGAAGCTGGATGAGGAGAATGACAACTGGCTTGTGCTTTCCGAGGAATTGGAAGAGGTGCAGAAAAATATTTGATAATCAATAAAATAACAAACAAATGAACATGAAGATGATTATCCCGATGATGATGATCGCAGCTATGCCTTTGGGCGCAGATGCACAGAACAAGTCGGGACTTGTCATGAGCAATCTTGACAAGACAGCAAAACCTGCCGACGATTTCTACCAGTTTGCTACAGGTGGTTGGCAGAAGAACAATCCTCTGCCAGCTGCTTACAGCCGCTATGGTAGTTTCGACCAGTTGGGCGAGGACAACAACAAGCGTATCAACAGTATCTTGTCAGAACTTCAGAAGAAGTCTTACAAGAAGGGTACCATTGAGCAGAAACTCTCCGACTTCTATAAGTTGGCTCTCGATGTAGATGCTCGCAACAAGGCAGGCATCGCCCCAGTAAAGCCTCTCCTCGACGAGATGGAGGCTGCCAAGACCAAGGAAGACTTGCAGAAGCTTCAGTTGAAGTATGCTGCACAGGGTTATGGTGTCAGTTTCGGCGGTGGTTTCAGTGCTGACGACAAGAACGTGACCATGAATATCTTCAATGTCTATCAGGGTGGACTTACCCTCGGACAGAAGGACTACTACGTGAACAACGATCCTTCTACCGTAGCCATCCGTGAGGCATTCAAGCAGTACATCCAAAAGATGTTCCAACTCTATGGTTTCACAGCAGAGCAGGCAGCAGAGAAGGAGCAGGCTATCTTCCAGCATGAAACAATGTTGGCACTCATCTCCAAGAGTCGCACAGAGCTTCGCAACCCACAGGCTAACTACAACAAGATGACCCTCAAGGAATTCCAGGCTAACTATCCTAACATCAACTTGGAGGCTATGTGCAATGCCGAGGGCATCCAGAGCGAGTACATCCAGGAGATGATCGTAGGTCAGCCTTCTTTCATGGAGGGTCTCGACAAGATTACAGCCGCAGAGAATGCCAATACCTTGAAGGCTTTGATGGAGTGGGATGTCATCCAGAGCTCTTCTGCTTACTTGACCGACGAGATTCGTGAGGCAAACTTCGATTTCTTCGGCAAGACCATGAGCGGTCGCAAGGAGGATTATCCTCTCTGGAAGCGTGCCACCAACCAGGTGGAGGCTCAGATGGGTGAGGCACTCGGTCGCATGTACTGCAAGAAGTACTTCCCAGAGTCTTCCAAGAAAATCATGGAGACCTTGGTGAAGAACCTTCAGGTGAGCCTCGGTCAGCGCATCGACGCACAGACCTGGATGAGCGACACCACCAAGGCAGCAGCTCATCATAAGCTCGACAAGTTCTATGTGAAGATCGGTTATCCTAACAAGTGGACAGATTATAGCAACCTGGAGATTGACCCAAGCAAGAGCTTCTATGAGAACGTGATGGCTTGCCGCAAGTTTGCTCACAACAAACATATCAGCGAGAAGGCTGGTAAGCCAGTGAACCGCGACGAGTGGCACATGACCCCTCAGACCGTGAATGCTTACTACAATCCTACCACCAATGAGATCTGTTTCCCTGCTGGTATCCTTCAGTATCCATTCTTCGATCCTAAGGCTGACGAGGCATTCAACTATGGTGCCATCGGTGTGGTGATCGGTCATGAGATGACCCACGGATTCGACGACCAGGGGCGCCAGTATGACGCAGACGGTAATTTGAAGGACTGGTGGACCGCCAACGATGCCAAGGGCTTCGAGAAGCGTGCCGACCTCTATGCCAACTTCTTCAGCAACATCAAGGTGTTGCCAGACTTGAATGCCAACGGTCGATTCACCCTTGGTGAGAACTTGGCAGACCACGGAGGTTTGATGGTCTCTTTCAATGCTTTGCAGAATGCTACAGCCAAGAAGCCTTTGAAGAACAAGGATGGTTTCACTCCAGCACAGCGTTTCTTCCTTGCATACGCAGGTGTATGGGGACAGAACATCACTGAGAAGGAAATCCGTAAGCGTGTGAAGAATGACCCACATGCGTTGGGCGAGTGGCGTGTGAACGGTGCGCTTCCTCACATCAATGCTTGGTATGAGGCATTCGGCGTGAAGAAGGGTGACAAGATGTATATCCCAGAGTCAGAGCGCTTGGAGTTGTGGTAAATGAGATAAATATGATTAATAAAGGGACGCTGAAAGAAATTTTGGCGTCCTTTTTTCGTTTAGTAGCGGAAAAAAATGTAACTTTGTACCCAAATACAAAGAAAGGATTATATAATGCCGTTAAGATTACCCGATAAATTACCAGCCATAGAGTTGCTGAAGCACGAGAACATCTTCGTGATGGACGAGAGTAGGGCGCATAGCCAGGAAATACGTCCATTGAAGATCGTGGTTCTCAATTTGATGCCTTTGAAGATAACGACCGAGACCGACTTGGTGCGTTTGCTGTCCAACACCCCTTTGCAGCTAGAGGTGTATTTCATGAAACTGAAGAGTCATACCCCAAAGAATACGCCTATAGAGCACATGATGATGTTCTATAAGGACTTTGCCGAACTTTCCAAGCAGAAGTTTGATGGTATGATCGTGACAGGCGCTCCTATTGAGACGATGAACTACGAGGATGTGGAATACTGGCCAGAGATTATGCAAATCTTTGACTGGGCTCGTACGCATGTCACCTCCACGCTCTATATCTGTTGGGGTGCCCAGGCTGGTTTGTATCATTTCTATGGTGTGCCAAAGTATCCATTGGAGAAGAAGATGTTTGGCATCTTCCAACAGAAGCCTTTGGATCCGTCCCAACCTATCTTCCGTGGGTTTGACGATTGGTTTGCCATGCCTCATAGCCGCCACACCGAGGTGCGAAGAGAGGACATCGAGAAGGTGCCAGGACTCGACATCATCGCCGAGTCGCCTGAGAGCGGTGTGAGCATCGTGATGGCTCGTGGCGGTCGTGAGTTCTTCGTGACAGGTCATTTGGAGTATGCGCCTAACACGCTCGACAAGGAGTATAAGCGTGACATGGGTAAGCGTGATGATGTGGATCTGCCAAAGAACTATTATTACAATGACGACCCTAACGAGGCACCATTGGTGACATGGCGTGCCCATGCCAACCTGTTCTATAGCAACTGGATCAACTATTACGTCTATCAAGAGACCCCTTACAATATTGACGATATTAAGTAATTCTACTTCCGGATAAGGGAATTAAAGAGGAAAAGAAGAAATGAGAACATTAGAACTTTTGGCTCCAGCCAAGAATCTGGAATGCGGTATCGCCGCCATAGACCATGGTGCGGACGCAGTATATATTGGTGCGCCTCGCTTTGGTGCTCGTGCCGCTGCCGGTAATTCATTGGATGATATCCAGCAGTTGTGCAAGTATGCCCATCGGTTTGGAGCCAAAGTGCATGTCACCGTCAATACCATTATCTATGATGACGAGCTGGAGGATACGCTCAAGATGATCGTGGAATTGGATAAGATTGGTGTGGATGCCTTGTTGCTCCAAGACATGGGCGTGCTTTGGGAAATCAGGGCGCATAACTTGTGGAAACGAGAGTTGCACACCAGTACCCAATGCGACACGCGTACTCCAGAGAAAGCATCTTGGCTTTCCTCTTTAGGATTTAGTAGAATCGTCTTGGCTCGTGAGCTTTCTCTGGACGAAATCAAGGCAATTCATGAAGCTGTTCCTGGTCGGGAATTGGAGGTGTTTGTGCATGGTGCCCTTTGCGTGAGCTATTCGGGTGTGTGCTATGCCTCCGAGAAATGTTTCGGTCGTTCAGCGAATCGTGGCGAATGCGCTCAGTTCTGTCGCATGAAGTTCAATCTTTGGGATGCGGACGGCAAGGAGATAGAGCATCAGCGCCATCTGCTTTCGCTCAAGGACTTGTGCCAAATCGACCATCTGGAAGAACTGGCAGATGCCGGTGCGTCTTCTTTCAAGATAGAAGGAAGATTGAAGGATGTGAACTACGTGAAGAACGTGGTGGCAGCTTACAATAAAAGATTGGATGAAATCATAGCCTATAACCCTCGTAAGTATCACCGTGCATCGAGAGGTCATGTGGATTATACTTTCGAACCAAGTTTGAGAAAGACCTTTAACCGTGGATTTACCAACTACTTCCTCAAGGGCAGACAACCAGACATCGCCTCCTTTGATACGCCAAAGGCCATTGGAGAGTATGTGGGAAGAGTGAAGGAAATTCGTGGTAATGTATCATTCAATGTGGCAACAGTCTTGAGTTTCGCCAATGGTGACGGACTTTGCTTTATCAATGACGAACATGAGTTGGAGGGATTCCGTGTGAACCGTGTGGAAGGCAATCGCCTTTATCCATTCCGTATGCCAGAGCATTTGCGTCCTGGTATGGCTCTTTATCGTAATTATGACCAGGCTTTTGAGGCGATTCTTGCTCATAAGACAGCCCAACGCCGCATTCCTGTCATCATCGAACTGAAACCTGTCATGGAGAATTCTGCGACAGGACAGGTAGAAGGCGTGCAAGCTACGGCTTATCTGTTTAGGTCGGTAGAACAATGGGTGGTATTCAAGGCAAGCGAGGTGTTTAAGGCTTTACCTTTGAATCTGGCTAAGCGACCACAGAAAGAAAACATGGATGCGCAAATGCGCAAATTGGGCGAGACTATTTATGAATGTAGGGAAGTGTCGCTCTTGGACGGCATGGAGAAATATTTTGTTCCGAACAGTGTATTGACAGCCATTCGCAGAGAGTTGATAGAGAAATTGGAGGAAAGAAACACCGAGCAATTGGATCGTTCTTTGTCTAATGGGATGAACAGAACGCTGTTTGGAGGTGGTTATACCTTCAGTGAGCCGGGTGAGCATTGTATGCAGCCACAGGAATTCGTATGGAATCCTGAATATGGTAAATGGGGCTATCTCTACAACATAGCTAACTACAGTGCTTATGATTTCTATAAGAGTCATGGACTCACCCCTATAACACCTGCATTCGAACTTGGCACTGAGATGCCAGCGGCTTGGCAGGCAGAGGAAACTCCTGCTCCTTATCGCCGAGACGAGGCACTCATCATGCAGTGTCGCCATTGTATCCGTTATTCGTTGGGCTATTGTGTGAAGCGAGGTGGACAGAAACCAACCTGGAAGGAACCTTTGAGCCTGGAATTGGGTGACGGCAGAAGATTCCGTTTGGAATTCGTTTGCAAGGAATGCCAGATGAATGTTTATGGAATGGGGAGTTGAATAAAATAAAAAGATTATGAGACAGAAGACGATGATAAGAAGCTTGAAGACTTTGAGAGTTTGTTGGTTGCTGAGTATGTTGTTATTGCTCAGTGGCTGTTATCATCGTCATTCCACTCGTCCGCAGCATGCGGCATTGGTGGAGTATAGCGACAAGCAGTTGGACTCCATCTCTTTTTCCTCCACTCATCATTACACCAATAAGTATAACTTTGTGGTGTGTGCCGACTCCTTGATGTTGATTCGTCAGCAACCAGAGGAGTATGTCAACAACTTGCCTATCGATTCGTTTGCCGTGAAGAAGCATTGCTTGTTGGTGGTGTCGGATATTCGTATGATTCCACAGGATTCGATAGATTCCGTATGGGTGCAATTGGCCACCGAGGAAAACACCTTTGGATGGTCGCATGAGTCGCAGTTGCTGCCAAAGGTGGTGCCTGATGATCCCATCTCGCAGTTTATCATGACCTTCAGCAATGTCCACTTGCTCATCTTTATGGTTATCATCGTATTGATAGCCGTGGCTTATCTCGTCAAGAGGATTTTCCATAATGGAGGTAAGATCGTGCATTTCGACGATATAGATTCACCTTATCCTACGGCATTGGTGCTGATGGTATCGCTGTCGGCAGCCTTTTATGCTACCATACAGAGTTTTATGCCAGAGATATGGCGCCACTTCTATTTCCACCCAACATTGAATCCTTTTGCCGTGCCTCGTGTTCTCGGTTTCTTCTTGGCTTCCGTGTGGTCGATACTGATCCTTGGCTTGGCTTGTGTAGATGAAGTAAAGCATCGACTGAGCTTTGGTGAGGCAGTGCTTTATTTGGGTGGTTTGTTGGGTGTATGCGCCATCGACTATATCGTGTTTAGTGTCAGTACCTTATATTATATAGGCTATCTCTTGCTGGTGGCTTATTTCTGGTTTGCGATTCGTTGCTATCTCCGTCGGGGGAAATAGGGACGTTTAGGGAAGTGAGAGACTTCTATGTGCCATTTCCTAATAAATGAGGATTGCATAAGAAGCATAATCTTCGTACCTTTGCAGCCGTAAAAAGATTAACAGTAAGAAAAGTATGTCGTATAGGAAGATTATGGTGGCAGCATGGATGTTGGCTTCTTCATCTGTGTATGCCGATACTGTCTTGTCGGATAGCAGCAAAGTGTTTGATATAGACGAGGTTGTCGTGGTGGCTCAACCCAAGGAGGTTTTTCGATTGCGCCAACAACCCTTGAGCAGTACTTCGATAGGAAGTTTTCAGATGCAAAAACTAGGTGCGCATGATTTGCGTGATTTCTCTCAATATATTCCTAATTTTGTGATGCCCAACTATGGCAGTCGTCTTTCGAGTGCCATGTATGTGCGAGGCATTGGCAGTCGTGTCAATAGTCCTGCCGTGGGTATCTATCTCGACGACATTCCTGTGATGAGCAAGAGTGCCTTCAATCTACATGATTATCAATTGAGCAGAGTGGATTTCTTGCGTGGTCCACAGGGTACGCTTTATGGTCAGAACTCAGAGGGAGGTTTGGTGAAGATGTACTCTCGCGACCCTTTTACATACGAGGGAACGGATGTTCGCTTGAGCTATGGCTCTCGTAATTATCGTCAGGTAGAGGTGGCACATTATGCCAAGCTCAGTTCTCGTGCCGCTTTGAGTGTGGCTGGCTTTTATGGAGGACAAGATGGATTCTTTCGTAATGAGAATACGGGAGGTTATGCCGACAAATACAATGAGGCAGGAGGTAAGTTTGCTTTGAAGTTCCGCTTGAACAAAGGGTGGGGAATCGACCTCTTGGCAAATTATCAATATGCTGACCAAAATGCTTTCCCATACGGTAAACTAGATTTGAATACGGGAAAGGCTGAGCTTCCTGCTACCACTTTCCCAGGCGTGTATCGTCGTAATACAGTTATCACAGGTTTGAAAATTCATCACGATGGACCACAATGGAACTTTGCTTCCACTACGAGCTATCAGTATCTGAAGGACTATATGCTCATGGACCAAGACTATCTGGTGGCTGATTATATGAGTTTGCGTCAAAAACAACTTCAGAATTCCGTATCCCAAGAGCTTACTTGGAAGCGTCATCAGCCTCTGTTGGGATTCTGGCATATCACTTCCGGACTGTTCTTCTCTTACACATGGTTGAAGACAGATGCACCTGTCAACTTTGGTAGTGCCCTAACCCAACCAATAGGGCAGGCAATCCAGACGCAGATGTATAACGCCATGGTGAAGGCGATGGCGCAGAAGATGATGGCACAAGGAATGCCTGAAATCGCGGCACAACGTGCGGCAGAACAGGCTATCGAGAAAGCTGGTGGTGTATCTATGGACGTAAGTATGGGTGCACCCGGACTTTTCCATACTCCCCAATCCAATTTGGGATTCTATCACGAGAGCAACCTCGACATCACTTCCCGCCTGATAGCTACATTGGGCTTGCGCTACGACTATATGCATACAAGTATTCGTTATGCAAGCATGGCGTATATGTCGATGGCGGCCAAGGTGATGGGGCAAGAAGCAACTTATACGTTGCGCTCGATGCTGGACGGGAGTAGCCGTGATGATTTCAACCAGCTCTTGCCAAAGATAGGATTGAGCTATAAGATGGATGAACTGGGGAGTAATGTCTATGCCATAGTCAGCAAGGGCTATCGTGCGGGAGGATATAATATCCAGATGTTTAGTGATATTTTGCAGACCGAGTTGAATGCCAATCGCATGAATGCCATGCGAGGGGATTATGATGTGCCTCATACTTCGGAAGATTATGAAAAGGTGAACAATACCATTGCGTATAAGCCAGAGACCTCCTGGAATTACGAGGTAGGTACTCACCTGAATCTTTTCGACAACCAACTTCATTTCGACTTGAGTGCTTTCTATATGCAAGTACGCAACCAGCAACTTTCAGTGATGGCAGGAAACTATGGCTATGGTCGTATGATGGTCAATGCAGGCAAGAGTCATAGTTGTGGAATAGAGGCATCGCTTAGAGGACAGGCTGTGGATGGTCATCTGGACTGGATGATGAACTATGGCTACACACGTGCTAAGTTTGATGAATATACGGATGGCGAGGGCGATAAGGCTGTAAGCTATGAAGATAAGTTTGTGCCTTATGTACCACAACATACCTTCTCGGCTATGGCTGATTATCGCATTGATTTCCCTGCATCAACAACCTTGAGAAGTATTACACTAGGTTGTAATGTCAATATGCAAGGCAAGACGTATTGGGACAATGGCAATTCTTATGCACAGAATCTGTATGCCGTTCTGGGTGCTCATGTTGATATTGACTTAGGATGGATAGGTATCAGTCTTTGGGGTAAAAACTTGACAGATACCAACTATAATACATTTGCTGTGGATAATGCAGCGACGGGGCAGAAGGAATACTTTGCCCAACGTGGCAACCCATTTCATTGTGGTGTTGACTTGAAGTTGCATTTCTAGTTGTTGTGAGAAATTGAATTAACTGATTGAAACAAAATAATAAAAAGGCCATTTCCCAGAAGTTCGGGAATGGCCTTTTGCGTTTTCTATATATTGATATACCTACTGATTATTCCTTGTGGGAAGAAGCATAGAGACCGATGCACGCTCCGATGAATCCACCGCTCTTGTTGGTGCTCAAATTAGCTGCATCTACACCTTTTGCCAAAAGTTGCCATTCTCCATTTTCTTCTGCATAATAGAAGTCGTAATAGCGATCATGACCTTCCACTTTCAAGCGAAGTTTACCGGCTTTTATAGGGGCTGAGGCAATGAGGGCATTGTTCTTTTCTGCTCTGGTGAGTGTCACGGTCAACTTACCATTTAGGATGGTTTCACCCAAGACAAAGTTGAAATCTTCTTTTTGCAAAAGAGCCAAGCCAGCGATGTCTTTCTCGTTGCGAGGTGTAAAGTTGAGTGAAGTCTCAGCAGTGAATGTGCCATGTTGTTGACGAACCCAGATGGCAGACATAGGTTCACGCTGATAGATGTTGCCAGGCAGAAGATGGAATGTTAGCTTTCCCTCTTGCATGTTCCAGAATTTACTCGGATTTCTTAAGTACATCCATCGGCTGTTCAACTTATCTGGTGCAGAGGAGTCTGCTGTGCCATCAAAATTGTCGGTATAAGAGAAATTGCCCGAGAACTCGTTCTTGGCAAGTGGTTTCAGGTTTGCTTTCTCGCCCACAGGAGAGATGGCAATGTTTTTCTCCAATATGGTTGGCCAACCGTTTTTCCATGTCACTGGCAGAAGATAGGTGTCACGTCCTGTGTTATACATGTCGCCTTCGTATGGTCGGCAAGCCAAAAATACAGCCCACCAGTTACCATCCTTGTCTTCAACCAAGTCAGCATGTCCTGCACTTGAAACAGGATCCTTGCGGTTAGGGTCGAGACCCGTTCGTTGAGTCAAGATAGGGTTGTTAGGATTCTCTTCCCAAGGTCCTATAGGGTTCTTGGCTCTCAGGATAACCTCACTGTGCCATGCTCCTGTTCCACCTTCTGCACACATGAGGTAGTAGTAGCTTCCTTTCTTGAAGAGGTGTGGACCTTCAATCCAAATCGGTTGTTTCTCCACATGAGTTCCTCCGCGCAGGATTTCCTTGAAATCTCCCTTGATGCTATCGCCTTTCACATCAAATTCAAAGAGACGGATAGCACGTTGTCCTTCATAATCAGCACTGCCCACCACCGGAGCATTATGTACGATGTAGCCTTTTCCATTGTTGTCGAAGAAGAAAGAAGGGTCGATGCCATCAATCTTTGGCAGATAGATAGGCTCGCTCCATCCCTTGCTAGGGTCTTTGGTCTTGACAAAGAAATTGCCTGCTCCCACATTGGTGGTAATCATATAGAACGTCTTGTTCTTTTTGTTATAGGTGATGGCAGGGGCATAGATGCCTCCAGAAACACGCTGACCTTGGAGAGGAACCTGTGATTCTCTATCGAGCACATGACCTGCAGCCGTCCAGTTGACCAAGTCCTTGCTGGTGGAAAGAGGTACTCCTGGGAAGAAGGTGAAGGAAGAGTTTACGAGATAGAAAGTATCTCCAACTCTACAGATGGAAGGATCTGGGTAGAATCCTGCCAATATAGGGTTGTAATACTGATGGGTTTTGTCGATGCTCGTATGGAAACGCGCATCATTTCCCGTGTATTTGAAGCTGTCGAATTGGACAGTTTGAGCTGATGCTGTAGTTGATAGCATCAATGCTAGGGTAAAGATTGATAGATTCTTCATTGTTGTATCATTATTTATGATTTTGTGATGCAAAGATACAACAAAAAGTCTTATTTTGTCTCCCTTTTTGTAGCAAATACTTTATCTAAAGTTTCATCCTCGTGAAAATAACGACGGTTCTTA
>CAVKNU010000045.1:0-17390 GCA_963657465.1 Lachnospiraceae bacterium | reverse complement strand
CTATGAAAAACACTGCGGTGGTTTGCCCAGCGGCTGGAGGCGCAAAGCCTCCAAAAAGCGTCTTCCAACAGTTGTCATTGAGTTAGCGTTTGCAAACATAGTAACTTCTTTATTTCACTTCCGTCAACTTTCCTGTCACTGAGTCAATGATGTAGCCATGCAAGTTCACGTCCTTGGGAACGAGAGGATGATTGCGGATGGTATTGACCGTATTTCTCACGGAATCCTCGGTGTCGTGGAACCCTTCCAACCAATGGTCCAGGTCGATGCCACAAAGTCCGATGGTGTCAATGACATCCTGATGGATGCCACGCTTGAGCATCAATTCCTTCATTTCTTGTCCGTTCATGTGGCATGCACCACAGTTGGAATGGGCTACGACCATGATTTCCTCTACCCCTAACTCATAAATTGCCACCAAGAGGCTTCGCATGGCGGAGTCAAATGGGCTGATGACCAAGCCTCCTGCATTCTTGATGATTTTTGCGTCACCATTCTTTAGCCCAAGAGCTGCAGGCAACAGCTCGGTTAATCTTGTATCCATGCAAGATAGAATTGCCAACTTCTTATCAGGATACTTGCTCGTCTGATACTTCTCATAGCCTTTTGAGGTTACGAACTCCTCATTATACTTGATAATTTCCTCGATAATCATCGTTCCTTTTTTTTATGTTTAGCAACTGCAAAGGTAGAAAATAATCATAACCCAATCAAGTCATCCCTTTTTAATAATACTTAAAAAACTAACAATAATGATTACATAATGTAGAAAAGTGTGTAATTTTGCATATGAGTAGTATCAAAAATATGATTTTCAGCACATAATAGGCATTTCGATAAAATATGGATTCAATACAAAATATATCAGTAGCGATTAGCAACTTCCTTTGGTCTTACATTATCATCACGGTCTTGATATGCTGCGCCCTGTACTTTACATGGCGTACACGTTTCGTGCAGTTCAGGCTCATCAAGGAGATGGTGCGCCTCTTGCTCCACCCCGACAAGGTGCAGCCAGATGAGATAGGACCTGATGAACTCTCGCTGGAGATGAAGGTGGATGGAAAGATGAAGCATATATCTTCTTTCCAAGCCTTTGTGGTGGCTCTCGCCAGTAGGATAGGCACAGGCAACTTGGCTGGTGTAGCCACTGCTATCAGTATCGGTGGACCGGGTGCTGTGTTCTGGATGTGGATGCTTGCCTTGCTGGGCTCTGCTTCCGCCTTTGTGGAATCCACGCTTGCCCAACTCTATAAGCGCAGGGGCAAGACTTCCTTTTATGGAGGTCCAGCCTATTATATGAAGTATGGCTTGGGCAAGGGATGGATGGGTGTTCTCTTTGCGGTGCTGATGATTGTGACCTTCGGATTTGCCTATAATTCCGTGCAGAGCAATACCATCTGTGCGGCTTGGCAGAAGGCTTTCGGCTTTGAACCTGCCACCATGGGCATAGTGCTCACGGCTCTCACACTTGTCATCATTTTCGGTGGAATACATCGTGTGGCTAAGTTTTCTTCCACAGTGGTGCCAGTGATGGCGGTCATCTATCTAGTTCTTGCCGTCGGTGTGGTACTTTGGAACATCACTCTCTTGCCAAAGGTGCTGCTTACCGTTGTGGAAAATGCCTTTGGTTTCAACCAGGCAGCTGGCGGAATGCTCGGTGTGACAGTGATTCAAGGCATCAAGCGAGGATTGTTCAGCAATGAGGCAGGCGAGGGTAGCGCGCCTAATGCGGCTGCTGTGGCAACCGTTTCCCACCCAGTAAAGCAAGGCCTTATTCAGGCTTTGGGTGTATTCACCGATACCCTGGTAGTATGCTCTTGTACCGCTTTCATCATCTTGGTGAGTGGCGTGGATGTCACGGCCTCTAACGGAATCCAACTCACCCAGGATGCCTTGACCCATGAGATTGGCAACATCGGCAATCCTTTTGTGGCGGTGATGATATGGCTCTTTGCCTTTAGCAGCATCATCGGCAACTATTATTATGGAGAGACTAACGTGCGTTATATCAAGGATTCGAAATGGGGTGTATGTGTCTATCGCTTGGCGGTTGCAGCAATGGTCATGATAGGTGCTGTGGTATCGCTCGACTTTGCATGGAGCATGGCAGATATTACCATGGCATTGCTCACACTATGCAACCTCGTAGCCATCGTGATGCTCTCCCGCCAGGCCGTCTTCTTACTACAGGACTATCGCAAGCAAAAGAAGGAAGGCAAGAACCCTGTGTTCAAGAAGGAGATGATGCCAGAGATAGCCGACAAGCTGGAGGCGTGGTAGCAGGACACTTCTGCTATCCAAGTCTCAGTAAAGTTATCCTATTCTCTTTTCTAGCAAGACCAAGCTGATGCCTTTGATTCCGTTGAAATCACAGGGAACAATGCCAATCTCCTCATATCTCAGATGGTGGTAGAGATTTCTAGCAACTTGGTTCTTGGCTTGGGTATCCATGCGAAGGTCCTTGCATCCTTGGTCCTTGGCATATTGCTCATAGAATGCCACAAACTCTCTTCCGATGCCCTTGCCTGAACAATCAGGGTAAACAACGAGCGTGTGGAGAACCATGATTTCATTTTCCTTGGCATTAACTTTCCATTGTCCCTTGGCATAGGATTCCATCTGCTTGTGATTGATGATGGCTGTGGCCAGCACCTCTCCCTCTTCTCCTTCATAAACGAAGAGGTCATTTCTTTTCAATGCCATGAGGGCAGTGTCCTTGGTTGGATATACGCCCCTTTGCCATCCAATACTAGCCTTACCTTTTTCCTCCTGGTCTAACACCTTATTATATATGGCAACAATGCCGTCTATATCTTTGCTTGTAGCTTTTCTAATCATATCTTCTTTTGGATAAAAATGACATTACTTGAATATAACCTGCTTGATGATTTCCTCGAAGTCTTCCTTCTGCATGGCTCCCATCTGAGCGGTAGGCTTGCCCTTGATAGGAATGAAAAGGAAGGTAGGAATGCTCTGGATGCCGAAGGTAACGGCAAGTTCCTGTTCCTTGTCAATATCAACCTTGTAGAAATCTATCTTGCCTTGGTAGTCCTTGGCAAGTTCCTCTACCACAGGGGCTGTCATCTTGCAAGGGCGGCACCAAGTGGCATAGAAGTCGATGATGACAGGACGGCTACCCTCAAACACCCATTCCTGTGGATGCTTCTCATAATCCATCACCTTCTTCTTGAAATCAGAAGTGGTGAGATAGTTTACCTTTCCATCACCTGCCTTAGCTTCAGAAGGTGATGATGCTTTCTTGTCAACTTGTTGTGTTTCCTTTGCTTGTGCGGTGGTTTTGTCAACTTTTTCAGCTTGTTTGTTCTGCGAGCAACCTGTGATGACAACAGCTACCATGGCAATAGCTATCAAAAATATTCTTTTCATTTTCTTCATTTTTTATGGTCTATTTTGATAAGTTTCTTCATAGCCTCATGTGCCATCTCATGGGTCTGAGGCAATTGAGGATATTTATGATAGGGTACTATCTTTACCGTCACTTGCTTACGCCGAGCCTTCAATGCAATACATTCATTGATGAGGTCTGCATTGGCAGTTTTTTCGGATGGCATAGCATCGAAGTTCTGAATATATGCCACATTGGTGAGGAAGACAATCTCTGAATTCTCAGGTAGCACCTCCATGGCATGAATCATCACCTGAAGAATCATACGAAACTCCGTGGTCTCCATATCTGAGATGACGTAAGTCTCAGCTTTCATCCCTTCTCTCTCCATGATGCACGCACCACTGCTTTCACGCTTCTTGCTAGCATAGTTGCATGAACCTCCACACCATATATAATAGGTGTCTGGTTTCATGCGAAAACTTATTTATTATTCATTTGTTTAGATGCTGTTTTATTGTTATGTAGCAGTCATCCTCATGAGAGAAGATGATGCCGATGGCTTGGAGGAAGGAGTAGATGATGGTGGTGCCCACGAAGCGCATCCCACGGTCGTATAAATCCTTGGAGATTTTATCCGACAGAGAGGATGACGTCAGATGGTTCTCATAAATAATTTTTCCATCCGTGAAATGCCAAATGTACTTGTCGAAGCTTCCAAACTCCCTTTGAATATCCATGAATACCTGGGCGTTGGTGATGGCAGCCTTAATCTTTAGCTTGTTGCGGATGATACCTTTATTCTGGCGTAGCTCCTCCTGCTTTTCCGCACCATACGGTGCGATGAGCTGATAATCAAAATCATCAAAAACCTTTCGGAAAGCCTCACGCTTGTTTAAGATACATTCCCAAGAGAGCCCTGCTTGAAAGGATTCAAGCAGGAGCATCTCAAAGTGCTTACGGTCATCATGCACAGGCACGCCCCATTCGTAGTCGTGATATTCCACATACCGTGGATTATTCAGATTGCACCAATGACATCTCTTCATTTTTTCTAGTTTGACTTTAGAATATACCAACATTTTTTTCTTGAAACGGTTGCAAAATTACAAGTTAGTTTCCGTATTCGCAAATTTCTTTTGGATATTATTGGGCTTTTAATAAAGATTTTGTAGAAGACACTGTGAGTGACAGGATTCAAGGTGAAATGAGTGTCGATAGACATATCAATAAAGGTCTGTTATCGCTTAGGACGTTGCAACTGATATACCTTCTGAATCTGTTCTTGGGTCAAGAACTTGCTGTATTTCTTGTTGTATTTGTCCTTGATGCTTTTCATCTTCTTTTGGTCTTCCTCGCTCATCTTAGGCATACCTTTCGGTGCACCCTTTGGAGCTTCGCCTTGCTTCATGTCACCTGGCTTTCCGCTAGGAGGATTGCCTTGTGGACGCTCACCTCTCGGAGGCATTCCGTCTCTTGGTGGCATACCGCCACGTTTAGGCATCAGCTCCCTCATATCGTTCTGCTCACTCTTATAGACAGACAAGAACTTCTTGCTCGTCTTGGCATCCAAGCCTAGTTGCTTGGCAATGTTGTTGGCTTGATTCTCAATCATTTGCTCACGAGAAGGACGATTACCGCCGTTGTTTCTTGCGCCGTTGCTTTGGGCGAAGGTTACACTAGTTGTTGCCATCAAGAGAGTAGCAAACAGAAAGGTTTTCATGTTTTGTTTCATCTTTTTATAACTCATAATTTTTTAATTTGTAATTCTCTTTGCATTATCTTTATCGCTCATTTCCCATCATCGGTTTCATGAGCGTTTCATCCTTTTGATGCAATAGAGTCCAAAAGGTAAATTCTATTTTGCATTTTTTAGCTACAAATTAAAGAATATTTGCTGATGGTAACTCTCTTGTTTGAATATTTTTCGTACTTTTGCAGCAGAATGTGATTAGTAATAAGAAAACAATAGACATGAAATTACAACATGCAAAATTGATTCGGGCGATGGTGGAGTATGATAGGGGCGATGTGCCTCGCATTCAGCACTTCATGAAGGTACACGACTTTGCCGTGACCATCGCACAGTTGGAAGAGGTGGATGAGGATACCTTGTTTATCCTAGAAACAGCGGCTATCCTCCACGATATAGGCATTCATCCAAGTGAAAAGAAATATGGTGATTGCGTAGGCAAGCATCAGGAGGAATTGGGACCAGCCGAGGCTGAGAAATTACTTCTGCAAGTGGGTGGTTGCGCCGAGGAGCAGATAGAGCGAGTTTGTTTCTTGATAGCTCATCATCATACTTATAAGAATGTGGAGGGCATCGACTGGCAAATTCTCCTAGAGGCTGATTTCTTGGTCAATGCCTTCGAGGACAACATAGCCCCAGAAGGCATCAAGGCCTTTGAGACGAACGTTTTTAAGACTAAAACAGGAAAACATCTCTTGGAAACGATGTTTGGGATGTAATGAAAATAAAAAGCGCAGTTGTCTGATAGAATCATAAACAACTGCGCTTTTCTTATGAATTGATATTCCTGTCTCTTATTTGAACTGGTATCTTAACCAAACGGTATCGCCCATTCTCTCTACATTATTGAGCTTGAGTAAGGTAGCAGGGTGGTCAGCATCCTCGATGCCATCGAATACCGATGCCATGCCCTTTCTGCCGTCGATGCCAGGACCTATCATCACGCTTACCTCGTCCAAAAGACCTGCGGCAAGGAAGCCACCGTTGATGTGTCCACCACCAACTACTGCCATTCTCTCCACGCCAAACTCTGTGTTGAGAATATCGACTGTTTGGGCTAGGTCTATGCCATCGGTGCCTGCTGCAATCCAAGAGATGCCTTGGTCGGTGAGGGCATCGAGGTATTCCTTGGCACAAGATTCTGAGGTAATGACGAGGAAAGGAGTGCCGTAATGGGTATTGGAAGGCCAACGGAGCTTGCCCATCGTGTCGATGGCGATGGAGTAACCTTTTGCCTCTACAGCCTTATGGAAAGCTTGCTTGCCGATAGGAGTCTTGTCTGTTGCGACAAAAGGCTCTGGCTCAGCGAAATGCTTCTGCATTGATACTCGTCCTTCCAAGGTGGTAGGGCAATCTAACTGGTCGAGCGCATCGTAATATGCGTTGGATGGATCTATCTGTTCAGTCATATCGCAGTCAATGCGACCATCTACCGATTCCATCATGTGACAAATAATGTATGGTTTCATCTTGTTTCTTTTATTGTTTATAATTGATGGTGCAAAGTTACCGCTTTTCCCCTAAATCGTCCTTATCTTTATTACAGAAAAGATGAACGTTATTACTCTCTGTCTTATAACATTGATATTCCCTTTCTGAACTAAGATGCAAAGATGCGAAGGAATCCCAAATGTTATTTTGTCTTACAAAAAAGAATTTATTCCTATTAGAAGGTGTAAGTTATCCTATTTTTTATTACTTTTGCAGTGATGAAAGGAATTCGATACAATGAGCAAAAAAATCAACAATAATGACAGTCAAAATGAAGAAAATAATCCTAATCGTAACAATCTGCTGCCTACAAGTTATAGGTAGTAGAGCCTCTGAAAGCCAAAATATAAATCAGAAAAATCGTGTTATTATTTTGACGGATGTGGAGAATGAGCCTGATGATGCAGAGTCATTGGTAAGACTTATGCTCTATACCAATGAACTAGATGTCAAAGGACTTATTGCCACCACTTCCACTCACATGAGAAATCGTGTGGCACCAGGGACAATCCATAAGATAGTCGATGCCTATGGCAAAGTGAGAGATAATCTGCTCTTGCACAAGAGCGGTTATCCTACGGAAGAATATCTGCATTCCATCATCAAGACTGGTCCAAAAGCATACGGAATGTTGGCTCTAAGGGATAAAAAAAGTTCCGAAGGGGCAGATTGGATTTCTCAGGAATTACTTTCTGATGATAATCGCCCCTTATGGGTGTGTGCTTGGGGTGGAATAAACACGTTGGCGCAAGCTTTGCTGCAGATGAAGCACACATTATCCTCCAAACAGTTCAGTCAGGCAATAACTAAGCTTAGAGTATATACCATATCCGACCAAGACGATACTGGCATTTGGATTCGCAGAAACTTTCCGAGCTTATTCTATATTGTGAGTCCTGGAGGCTATGGTAATGCCACTTGGGGTGGCATCATGGCTACGGCACCTGGAGCTCATAATGAGATGGTGTCAAATCAATGGATAAGAGAAAATATCCAGCAAGGGCATGGTGTCTTGGGAGCTTGTTATCCAGATGTAGCATACGGTATGGAAGGTGATACTCCTTCTTGGCTCAATCTGATTCCCAACGGATTAAATAGTCCAGAACATCCTGATTGGGGCGGCTGGGGTGGTCGCTATGAGTATTATAAACCTCAACTTGAAAACTGTGATCTACATGGATTCAATGGCAATGTTCCTATTGAGGAAGAGCCTCATGCCATTTGGACAAATGCCATTGATACATTCCATCCTATAGTTCAAAGGAAGTATGGAGGTGCATCAAGTGAAGATACACTCACCTGCAAGGGATATCAAGCCACAATTTGGAGATGGAGAGAAGAGATGCAAAATGACTTTGCTGCCAGGATGGATTGGTGTGTGAAGACATTTCAAGAAGCGAATCATGCGCCAATAGCAAAACTCGATCATCCTAACGAAATGACAGTTAAGGGCGGTTCTACTTTCTTGCTGAGCGCCGAGAATTGTACCGATCCAGATGGCGACAATCTTTCCTATTATTGGATTTATTATCCTGAAGCTGGTACCTGTCAGCATCCTGTAAATATGATGGGTGCCAAGAATATTCACCATATTTACGTGGAAGCTCCAAGGGTGAAAAAAAAGCAGAAATTGCATTTTATCTTGAAGGTGACAGACAAAGGAACTCCTGCTCTTTCTAGTTACCAACGCATCATAGTAACAGTTTTGCCTGCATGATGACTATTGATATAAAAAAATGAGTATGAATAAAGTGATTATAGCTTGTGACTCCTATAAGGGATGCCTGACAAGCAAAGAGGTGAACGAGGTGATGGCACAGGGCGTGGAAAAAGCCCTCGGCCCTCTCGAAATCATCACGATCGAGATGAGTGATGGAGGAGAGGGGATGTTGGATGCCTATCTTTCGGCGATGAAGGGAGAGCGAATGACGATTCATGCTCATGATGCCTTGATGAGGTGGATAGAAGCTGATTATGGCCTTGTGGGAAATACGGCTGTCATAGAAATAGCTCAGACGGCAGGCTTGGCTCTCATTGAACCTGAGCAGCGCAATCCACTGAAGGCTACTTCGTGGGGTGTGGGTGAGATGATATTGCATGCTTATCGACGAGGCATTCGCAAGTTTATCGTAGGTCTGGGCGGTAGTGCCACTTCTGATTGTGGCATCGGTATGCTCAAGGCCATAGGCGACGACTGGAAGAAGATTCGAGAGGACTGTTCCTTTGTTTTTGCCTCAGACGTTACCAATCCTCTTTGTGGAGAGGATGGAGCTGCTCATGTCTTTGCTCCTCAAAAGGGGGCGGATGCCAAGATGGTGGAGGTTTTAGAAGCTAGAGCCAGGAAATTTGCTGAGGTGAGTGCTCTGCATTTCAAGGAAGACTGGAGTCATGCTCCAGGGGCAGGTGCTGCTGGTGGATTGGGATATGCTTTCCTCGAATATTTTCATGCTGAGTTTCAGGCTGGGGCGGAAGTGCTATTGAGGGCTATCAATTTTGATGAACTCTTGAAAGATGCCGACCTCGTGATTACTGGTGAGGGGCATAGTGATGTGCAGACGCTTATGGGCAAGCTTCCTCAGCGCATTTTGCTGCATGTATTGGAATATCGAAAAAAGAAAAAATCGCTCGGACAAGAACAGGAAGGACTTTCGATGTCTCCACAAGTTTGGCTCTTGTCGGGTGGCATCAGCAATACTCGGTCTTTGCAAGCTGCAGGTTTTGATAGAGTTTTGGCCGTAACTCCAACAAACATGCCACTTCATGAGGCAATGAAACCCGAGGTGGCGAAGAAAAATATCCTCAATGGCACTTTCTTTAGCCATGACGAATAGAAAGATTATTCATATAGACATGGATGCCTTCTTTGCTTCGGTGGAGCAGAGAGACAATCCCGACTTGCGGGGTAAGCCGATAGCTGTTGGCTTCGACGGACCTCGTGGGGTGGTATCTACTGCCAGTTATGAAGCTCGCAAATATGGAGTGCACTCGGCTCAGTCGATAGCTTTGGCCAAGCGGCTCTGCCCTAGTCTCATCATCGTGCCTTCTCGCCATGAGCATTATCAGGAGGTGTCGAGTCAGATACATCGTATTTTTCAGGAATACACCGACCTCATTGAGCCTATCTCCATTGATGAAGCTTTCCTCGATGTGACTCATAACAAGAAAGGTATTGAATTGGCTGTTGACATCGCCCGAGAAATCAAACGGCGTATCAAGGAAGAAACCCAACTCACAGCCTCGGCAGGCATCAGTTATTGCAAGTTCCTTGCCAAGGTGGCATCTGATTATCGTAAACCCGATGGCATTTGTACAATCCATCCCGACAAGGCTTTGGACTTCATCGACCAGTTGCCAGTGGAGGACTTCTGGGGTGTGGGAAGGAAGACGTTGCAAAAGATGCATTTCATGGGGATTTTCAATGGCGGAGATTTGCGAAAGGTGTCGGAACAGCATCTCGTTGAGGTGTTTGGTAAAGCAGGACATGTATTCTATGACTTCGCCCGTGGCATTGACGAACGCCCTGTTGTGGTGTATCGAGAAAGAAAGTCGGTGGGGTGTGAACAGACATTCTTGGAGGACATCAGTCTCAAGTCGGCAGTTATCATTGAGCTCTATCATATCGTGCTCGAACTCCTGGAGCGTATCGTCAAGAGTGGTTTCGAGGGTAGGACGTTGACTCTGAAGGTGAAGTTTTCCGACTTTACACAGATTACCCGTAGCATCTCGCAGGATAAGGTTCTTACGAAAAAGAATGATATCCTTCCGCTTGCCAAGCGACTTTTGAAACTCGTGGATTACTCTGCTCTGCATCCCATTCGCTTGATGGGATTGTCTGTAAGCAATGCCACTAGCGAAGAGGCAAGGCGGGAAGATAGGGAGGGCAGCATCGGCAAGCCAGAATATCGGGAATTGGAGATTGAATTTGAGGAATGGATGTAAAGATGTAAAATAGAAAATAATAGAAATAAAATGATGACAACAGAATTACTATTTTTGGTGGGCTTTGTTATTTTTATCGTAGCCATATTGGTATTGGATATGTTGGTTATTGATCGCAAGGCACACGTCGTATCTATTAAGGAAGCGGGCACATGGACCGGTGTTTGGATTGGTTTGGCTTTGGTCTTTGCTGTCTTTTTGTATTTTCATGGTGACATGGTGCACGGTATCCAAAACTTTCATGACCTTGAGGTTGTAGCTTCCCGTTATGCTGCCCATCTCACGTTGAATCCTGACGATTTTGAGTCGAGTCTTCATCAGTATCGACATTATATGACCATCTCGTATATCTCAGGCTATCTGATAGAAAAAACACTTTCTGTTGACAATCTTTTTGTGATGATGATGATATTTGCATCGTTTGGAATAGACAAGAAAGAATACCAACATGCGCTCAATTGGGGCATTCTGGGAGCTATAGTCTTGCGCTTCGTATTTATTTTTGCAGGTGCAGCTCTCATCAGTCGTTTTGAATGGATACTCTTGATATTTGGCGCATTTCTGTTGTATAGTGGTGCCAAGATGTTCTTGAATCGTAACAAGAAGGAGGAAATCAATGCCTTGGAGCATCCTGTGGTGAAGTTTCTCAACAAGCATTTTCACTTGAGCCCATTGGTGCTTACTGTGATATTTATTGAGTTTTGTGACTTGATATTTGCTTTCGATAGTATTCCTGCCGTTTTCTCGGTGACGCTCGATCCTTATGTGGTGTTCTTTTCTAATATCTTTGCGATATTGGGCTTGCGTGCGTTGTTCTTCCTGCTGGCGGCAATAGCAGACAAGTTCCGTTATCTGAAAGTGGGTGTGAGCGTGTTGCTTGTCTTCATTGGTGCCAAAATGCTCATCCATGAGTATGTGGAGATAGGGGCAGTAGGTTCGCTTCTGTTTATACTCTTGGTGTTGGCAGTAAGCATCGGTGCCTCTGTCTTGATTCCAGAAAAGTCTCAAACGAAACAAGGCTGAGAGAAAACTCTCAGCCTTGTAATTTCTAAAAAAGGGTCGCTCGATGATGTGATGAAACTCCGAATGTCAGTAACATTTGAGAGCCCTCCGCTTTTGTAATCCACCGGCTTTACAGCTTAGTTGACATGTCAGTTTATGTGGCCCGCCATCGGCAAGAGAAGTCTTCTCGGTTTCATAAAGTAATTTGATGAGTATCCCGATCGAACCGAAACGACCCAATATCTTTCTCCTTATCTTTCACTAGGAAACTTTCCTAGAAGACAATGCAAAGATAGCTTTTTCTATTGAAACTTCCAAATATTCTGCCGTCTTTTATCATATTTTATCAAAAATCTCGGCATAAATCTCTTCGAAAGCTTTGCGTAAGGCAACTTTGTCTTCTATGATGCTACGGAGTTCGTTGAGCTTCTTTTCGTTGGGTGAATTGGGAATCCAAAGTTTAATGTAACCATTCACGGAATATTTTTCTTCCATGTGTGCGGCAAAGCGCAACCATTGCTTTTCCTTGTCATTCTCTGGTTGGTTCTCCAGTCCGTATTGGATGGCACGGAGGAATATTTCATGGGCATCAATGTCACGGTCAGCTTCTGCCACGATTTTCCCGTAGATGCTACGTGGTTGTCGAGAGGAGGAGGCACGATGATCTTCCACCGCTTCTTTCATCACCTTGATTTGGTCTGCGTTAAACCATCGTTTGAGTCGAGCATCGGCAAGGAGAATCTTGCCGCTTGTGAGGTGATGGATGGCACGCGGACCACTCATGCCAAGGTCGTGATAGGCAGCTATGACATACACCATGTTGATGTCGGCACCTGTCACACGGGCTAATTGGAGCGAGTTCTTAATCACTCGATTTACATGGCGCAAACCGTGGCTTTCGCCAAAGGCATTGTATCGAGGCAGAATCTGTGTTTCCACAAACTCCATCAGGTCTAGGCTTACGTGATTTTGCATATTGTCTTCCTCCTAAATTTACAATTCTTATGGTATAAGAGTGGAGCCTGCAAGGATGATACTGGTAATGATTCCAAAAAGGAATATGTTGCGGGCTGTCATTCCCAGAATCTTATTGAGTTCTCTTCCTTCACCAATCTGCTTCATCTTCCAGAAGGTGAGATTGTGCATGGCTGCATACACGCCTAACAGCGGCAGGAGCCATGTGCTTCCTTTGCTTTGTAGGGTATCGATGCTCATCATAGCAATGATCATCAGGACGGCGACGTTGCCAAGGACACAATACAAAAGTTCAGTTTTGCGCTTGCCAATTTTCACAACAAGTGTCTTTTTCCCTGTGGCTTTGTCGTTGTCGTAGTCACGATAGTTGTTGACGATGAGCAGTGTATCTACCACGAGTCCGCAAGCTATTGACGTAACGACTGTTTCCCATGTTACGTGTTGTATGACTTCGGGTACCACGAGATAATAGGTGCAACATACTGGTACGATTCCAAAGAAAAGTAATACCAATAGGTCGCCGATGCCGAGATAACTTAGGCAAGTGGTATAGAGAAAGCAAAAGACAACACAACAGACGCCTACGACAATCATCTCAATGCCTCCGAAGAGTATAAGCGGAAGTCCAATGAGGCATCCCAGGAGGGTGGTAGCGATGATTCCCCGTTGCATGGCTGATAGCGTAATCCATCCTTCGGCACAGGCTCGTTTTGGACCAAGACGTGTCTCGTCGTCATTGCCATGTTTGAAGTCGAAGTAGTCGTTTACAAAGTTGGAGTCTATTTGCATCACCCAAGCGAAAAACAAGCAGAGTAAGGCGGGTACCCATGCAATCTCGCCTGCGTCGCGATAGGCCAAGGCGATACCTAGCAGTACAGGTACGGCTGCAGCACTCAGCGTCTTGGGGCGTGCAGCCAAGAACCATGCTTTCAGAGAATTTGTCTTTACCATAATCTGAATAGTTTTATTGAAGTGTATTCCCTGTATTAATTAAAGAAATTCCAGCTCAAGCCGAAGCGGAAGATGCGTTGGTTGAGAGGGTAGTGAGGGGTATAGAAGTAATTTTTGCTGCCTTGTCCAGCATTTACATGGCTCATCATGACAAAGAAGCGAGTATGCTTGATGTGTACATTGGCATATACGTTGACGATAGGGTAGTTGCCCACCTTGACATTGTTCTCACCGTTGCCCTGTACAGCAAATACACCCATATAAGGGGAATAGTCTGGGGCCTCATAGCTCGTGAAATAGCGAGCGTCGGCACCAAGTTCTACATTGAGTACCTTTGCCACAGGGAACTTCATATAGAGGTTGCTGTAGATATTGAAGTCTGGTACAGGAAGAACTTCTTGCTTACTAGAGTGCTGATAGGTCAACACGTTCTCCCAACGGAAGATGCCGAAATGAAAATCTTGCATCAATTGTGCCGTGAGCAGGTTGATGGCTTCACCACACTGCATAGGTGTGACATATACCCCTGTTCTGCCGAAATTTTCAGTTACGTCATAGCTTTGCGAGAAATAAGTGTAGTTCTTAATCTCATCCACAGCCACACGGAGGGCAGTGTTGGTCTTGCCGAAGCGCAAGGTTCCTGCGATGCTAGTGGCTGTGATATTTTCCAAATCATTGTCCCACCAGAGATGACGTGAATGATAATTCTCAAAATAGAAGCTTGGCTTCTCTCTGTGGAAGCTACCTTCTCCGATGATGGAAAGGGTGTCGCCCAGGAATGGAATGTTGAAATCCATCGTGCCATCAATGGCTAGGCTACCTGCATCTTCACCCACGACACCGAGTTCTGCCACGACATCATAGTGGAGCATCTTGCCTTGCTTCTTGCTTAGTTGTCCTCCCACGGAGAGGGTATGCTCATTGTATTTATTGACACCACCCAAGCTGTCTGGCAGTTCGAAGTGGCGCATATCATAGGAGGCGAAAGCCTTCACACCAGCTTTTGCCCATTTGCTGAAACCTTCGAGGGTGGCAAGGGCTATGGTGTTCTTCAACTCATAGTGCTTGGTCTTGTCGAAGATGGAGTCACCTGTGAGCTTGTCCGCATTATAATATTCTTTGAGATAATAATCCTGTGGAGTCTGATATGCCTCGTAGATACGACTGTAGTTATCAAACTTCACGGTGTGAATGATGCTTGTCACAGGCACGTATTCATCTTTCATAAATTCATCTTCCTCAGCCTTTTTCTTCTCAGCGGCAAGCATTTCGTCGGCTTTTGCCTTGTCGATGGCGATGCGTGTCGTGTCATTGGCATTCTTGTCGTTTGCTGCAGGTTCGTTGCCTGCAATCTTTGCGTTGTCTGGACGTCCGCCATAGGTCTTGGCATTGCTTTCTTTCTTGAATGCCTTCTCATCGAACTTCTTGCCCTCTCGCTTCGCTTTTTTCTTGGCTTCTGCGAGGGCATCTTCCTTGGCATTATCTTGTGCGGAAGCCATGGCAAACTTCTTTGCCTTGATTTCCTCTTCTGTCATGCGCACCTTGCGATTGAATCCTATGTTGTAGCGATGGCTGAAGAATATATGCTGGTTGTCGTTGCGGTTCCAGTTTTGCTCAAGTACAGTAGGGATTTCCGAAGGCTGGAACTTTTCGTTGAAGCTTTCTGGATGCTTGATATAATCATCATTGGTGATACCTCCGTTCTCCGTCACCTTTTGGTGGAGGGTGGTGAAGAGGAAGTGAGCCTGATAGCGTGCTCCGAGATACGACAACCACATGCCATACTTGAAATGGCTGGTGCTCTGTGCATTGTAATAGCCACGGCCATAGCGATAGTCGAAGAGAAAACCCGCACCAAGTTGCTTGTTGGCATTGACTGCAAACTTGGCACGAAAATCATCCTCACCATTGGTACGGTCTCCACAGTTGTTGAGTGTGATGTTGGTGAGTGGGGAATAGGTGTTGGTAAAATGGAAATCCTCCACAGATGTCACCATGTAGTCATAAGGAGCGGCAAAGATGAAGTCGCCATGTGAGTGACGGCGATCGATAAAAATACGGTTGATGCGAGGTGAACCCATATTGCCAAGCATATTGTATTCTCCACGCAAACCATCAGTGAAAGTGGTATTCATATACATGTACTGCATGGTGTCAACCACAGCTTCTTGTCGGTCGCCGAATCGTTCGTCCACAGTCCACACCTTGATGCCCTTTGGTATCTCCTTGTCGGTGCCGAGGGAATCGGTGTTTACCTTGCGATTGGTTTGTGGACGGAACTGAGAATCTTCGTTATAGTTAAAATCGGTTTGTGCCACAACTGGTGTAGTTGCGGCACAAACCATGAATATTGCGAATAGTAATTTCTTCATTTATCTGCTAAATAGTTCGAAAAGAATGAGGCGAACAAAGTTCGCTTATTTGCGGAACATGCGAATACATACTTCAGCGATCTTGAGCACGACACCGATGATTAAAAAGATGCCTGCCAATGTGTGGTCGTCCATCTGATACCAAAGTATGATGCCTACCACTGCAAGCAGCATGAATGCGATGTTAAGGATGTTGCGCACCTTGAACATGTTGTCACGATCGCTGTATTCTATGCGACGGTGATGATGTTGAGGTCTTACGGCGTAACTCTCCTGGTTCTTATCTTCATTTTCCTGAATCATATTCTTTTATATTTTGTCTATGGGGAAAGCTTCTTTTTACTTTAAGAATATATTGCTCCAAATGAAACTTATTGTTTTACGAGTTGAGATAACTCTGTGAAAATCTGATCTTTTCGGTCAATGGTAAGGCGACGGAATTTGCCGAATACCTTGGCCAAGTCATTCTTTTTCTTGGTGAGTGCCACCTTGTCGCTGATCACCTCTTCCGCAGGCAACTTAAATCCTGTTGAGCGTCCTTCCTCATAGCTGTAGGAAATGCGGCAAAGTTCCAGCTTCAGATAGTTGTCCTTGATGGTGGCTATGAGGTTGTACTTGAACTCTGTACGGTCGAGTGAAATGAAGGAGGCATTGAATACCAACCATTCGTCCATGGCATTAGCTATGATGTGTTCACTCGGATTGACGAGTGCTACACGACTTGCAATGTTCTGCTCTCCCTGTGTGAGTTGGCTCATGTACTGATATACAATGTCGTAAATCTGACTTGCAGATTTTCCATTGGCATCAGTTATAAGTTCAAATTCAATCTTGCCATTTTCATTGAAAGGAACCGCATTAGCAAGGTATTTTGGATCTTGTTTGAGCACGACACCATTTACGACAGTAGGCGCTTTCTCGTTTTTCTTTTCTGGTACAGCAGTAGGAACAGTCCAACCATTGTTTGTGTTGCTTTGATTGTTGGAAGATGAAGAAGCCTTGTCGTCTGTGATATTCAAATTGATGGTTTTGTCAGAAACAGTAGGTTCTTTCACAACCACAGGCTTTAGTTCTTCTTCGGCTGCTCTCAACTTGGCTGCTGCAGCGTTGATGCTGTCGGCTTGTGCCTTCAAACGTGCAGCCTCAGCTTGCATCTTCTTCAATTTTGCAGCTTGCTCGGCTTTTAATTTTGCTTGTTGTTGCTTTCTTGCCTCTTCTGCTTTGGCTTGTGCTTCAGCAGCTTTTTTTGCATTTTGCTTGGCTGATTCAAGAGCTTTCTGTGCAGCCTCCAATTGTTTCTGTGCTTGTTCTAGCTCTTCTTGTGGTGTAAGCACAGTTTGCGCCTGCATCGTAAGAGGTAAGAGCATGAATATAGGGATAAATAGTCTTTTCATACAGAAATCATATTTTTATTGTCAAATTTTAGTGAGATAGCACATAGGCATATCACACAGTCCATATTATATGCAAAGATATAAAGAAAAGTTTAAACTATGACATTGATAGAGTAAAGTTTTGTATAATTTAACTGTTAGCAAAATGGTGACGGGTGACGGTG
>CAVKNU010000044.1:0-17764 GCA_963657465.1 Lachnospiraceae bacterium | reverse complement strand
TTGGTGTATGTCACGCCAAATTCGCATGGAGGGGCATTCTATAAGGACTTTGTGGTTGTGGAACTGATCAAGCTCTTGGGCTATCAGGTTATCGTGCATTATCATAACAAGGGTGTGGCTACGTGTCAGGATAAGTGGCTGGATGATAAACTTTATCGTGTCTTTTTCAAGAACATCAAGGTTATCTTGTTGGCGGATGCACTTTATTATGATGTGGAGAAATATGTGAAGAGAAAGGATGTCTTTATTTGTCCGAATGGCATCCCTGAGACGCTGACGAGTGAGTCTGTGGCAGAGAGGCATCATGCGATTCCTCAGCTCTTGTTCTTGTCAAATTTGTTGGTGGATAAAGGGGTCTTGGTTCTCTTGGATGCCTTGAAAGTGCTGAAGGACAGAGGGCTTTCTTTCGTTTGTCATTTTGTTGGAGGAGAAACGGCAGAGATTGATGCCGCTCGATTTGCTGATGAAGTAGAAAGGAGGGGCTTGAATGAAATGGCGATCTATCTCGGCAAGAAGTATGGGAAAGAGAAGGAAACTTTCCTTGAAAATGCTGATGTTTTTGTCTTTCCGACTTTCTATCCTAATGAATGTTTTCCGCTTGTCTTGCTGGAGGCGATGCAGCATCATTTGCCTTGTATCTCGACCATGGAGGGAGGAATCCCTGGCATCATTGATGATGGTGAAACGGGCTTCTTGATAGCGAAGCATGATTCTCGTGCGTTGGCGGATAAGATAGAATTCCTTGTGTCGCATCCCGAAGAATGTAGGGAAATGGGGGAGAAGGGATTCGTGAAATTCCAAGGAGAGTTTACGCTTAGGAAGTTTGAGGAGAGAATGATGGGGATACTTATGGAAAATTGCCGATAGCAGAATTTTTCTAGCCAAAAACTTGGCGGTCTGCAAAAATAGTTGTATTTTTGCCATGCAATAAACAAACAGAATTCGTGGAAAGGTTATGGCAACATTAAAAGTAGAAAACTTTGGTCCTATAAAAAATGTGGACATGAGTTTTGGTGACTTGAATATATTGATAGGTCCACAAGCTAGTGGAAAAAGCTTGTTTCTAGAATTGTTCAAATTAGTGATGGACAATGCTAGTATTGTCGATATATTGCAAAAATATAATTATATCTTGTCTGAAACTGATGCCAATCCAATCCTTGATTACTATTTTGGAGAAGGCTTGCATTCTTTGTTCACTGATAAAACGAAAGTTTCATTCTCTGGTAAGGAGTTTTCTGTTACAGACTTGTTGAGACCATCTAAGAGTGAGCAGAGTCCAAGAGAGACTGTTTTTTATGTGCCTGCCCAGCGAATTCTTGGCATTGCCGATGGTCGTCCAAAGAACTTCATGGAGTTTGATGGATCAGCACCTTTTGTCTTAAAAAACTTTAGTGAGACCTTGCGTGTTTTCATTCAGAGTGGCTTGGGCAATCCTGATGTGATATTCCCGATGCAGAACCGTTTGGAAGGGACGGTGAAAAAGTCGATAGACGAGTCTGTCTTTCATGGTGCTAAGGTGATCATAGACCAAACTTCTGGTCAAAGAAAGATGAAGTTGAGTGTAAACAATGTAAGTCTTCCTTTCATGACGTGGAGTGCTGGCCAAAAGGAATTTATGCCTCTTCTGCTAGCTATGTATTGCCTTTCTGGTCCTCCAATTTCTGTCATCAATAAGGAAGATTACAAGTGGGTAATTATCGAGGAGCCTGAGATGGGGTTGCATCCTCGTGCCATACAAACTGTAATCTTGGAAATTTTAGAATTGATTCAGGCTGGATATAAGGTGATAGTGTCAACCCATTCTCCTACGTTGTTGGAGTTTGCTTGGGTATTTGAATCTCTCAAAAATTTGCCAGCGGAGGATTTGAATAATGCTCTTTGTGAATTGTTTGACATAGATAAGAGTTGTGCGGAAACTCATGTTTTAAACGGTTTGCAAGAAAAAAAGTTGAAGACTTATTTCTTCTCGTCGGATGGCGATGGGGTAATTTCTACGGATATTTCTTCCTTGGATGTGGAAAATGAGAATCCATTGATTGCGGAATGGGGAGGCTTAGCAGCTTTCTCAGGAAAAGCATCAGAAGTTGTAGGGAAGTATTATCATGAACCAAAATAGAAAAGATGAGTCATAATAATAAGATACCAGAAACCAATGTCTTTCAGACGGCAGTAGAAAATACTGATGATTTGAAAGGTGGTTACCGTAAAGGTTTACAGGCTCTAAAAGGTAATTCTTTGAAAGTTTCCATAACTGATAAGAAGAAACTTTTTGGTAGTGTGGATATTGATGGTTGTACAAAGCTGCTTTACCCCAATGCTTCTAGGTGGGATTATTCTATAGGCTATGACCAAAAGGCATGGTTTGTGGAGATATTACCACGAGTCCTTTTATTATCAAATAAACCTCTTAAAAGGATTCCTGCAATCTGATATCGTATTTCCTAAAACGATTTTTATTGTAAAAGTCACGGTCACAGGTCACGCTTTTTAGAGTTTACGCTTAGGAAGTTTGAGGAGAGAATGATGGGGATACTTATGGAAAATTGCCGATAGCAGAATTTTTCTAGCCAAAAACTTGGCGGTCTCGAAATAAAATCGTAGCTTTGCAACCAATCTTAAATATTGAGTGTATGGAAGAGAAAAAATATAGAATGCCAGATAACGATACTGTGGATATGGTTGCAGAGCCTGCTCCAGCAGTAAGACATTCTTTGAGCGTGCAGGAAATGAGGCATAATTTGATGGATGCAATTTATTCTTCTAGTGATATAGATAAGTTGTACACATGCCTTGTTATCTTGAATAATAAGTCAACTAAGCCTTATCGAAGTAAGTATCGTAGCAAAACGGATGAGGAATTGGCGTTGGAATTGTCTAAGTATCCTTCTTGGGATGATTTGGAACATCCTGATTTGGCAAATGTTGATTATCGTCAGTATAAGCATAAAAAGTCACCAAGAACAATTAAAGCAATATCGAAATGGCTGTAACAAGGGTAAACCAAGGCGAAATAGTGGAAGTTCCTTTTGAGCTTCCTGATGGAAGTATCTTGCCTCATCCTGCATTGGTTTTGTCAAGGGAATATTTGCAAGACTATGAAGATGGACTATTTTATGCGGTATTGATTTCTACAAAGAATCATTATCCTGAATTTACGATACCAATCCAAGATGATTGGCTCAATAAGCCCTTAAGAAAGGAGTCTTTCTTTGTAACTCATATCATTGACCAATTTAATGTGGATGAAGTAATTAGACGTACTAATACTTATCTCAAAGCTTATTACTTCGATTATGTAGTTGATGAAATCATCAAGAATGTGATTGGGGGAGATGAGGACGAATAATTGTTCTTCTCTTGTCAATCATATCATTTGCATGATTGACAACTGAATTGTTTCCCAAACCTTACGATCTAACATGAAATAGGGGATGGCCTTTTTGCTATCCTCGGAGAAATAGAAAAACAGATGTTTGATGCCTGGGGCATCAGGATATTCATAGGCTTCGATTTTCACAATGTCGAGACCTTGCGACTGTAGGGTCGCGAGGAGGAGTTGGCGTTGTTTTTTCGTAAGCTTCTTGTAGTGAGAATAAACAGAATTAATATCGTATGTCATAATTTCGGATTTTAAAAATTATGGCAGCGAAGTTAGCAAAATATTTTTAATTACAGTTATGTTTCTACTAAAAACATTAACAATTTTAGGCAGTAAGGCTGAATTGGCTTTGCTGCCAGAGGGCAAATTGCTCATAAACACCGTAAATGCTCACTCTTTTAATACCGCCAAGAAGGACCAACTCTTCGCAGAGGCTTTGATCCATGGTGATGTGTTGATTCCTGACGGCGTGAGCATCGTGAAGGCTTGTAAGTGGATAAAGGCGAAGAGTCGACCGAAGGAGAGAATCGCCGGATGGGACTTGTTTGTTTTCGAGATGGGGAGGCTGGAGGAAAAGGCTAAAACGGAAAGCAATTCTACATCTTCAAAGACCGTGATGTTTATGGGTAGCTCACAGAAGGTGCTCGACTTGATCGTGAAGCGTGCAGCCGTGGATTATCCTCACCTGAAGGTGGTGACCTACTCTCCTCCCTACAAGCCGGAGTTCTCGGAAGAGGACAACAAGGCCATCATCCATGCCATCAATACCGCCAATCCCGATTTGCTTTGGATAGGCATGACCGCACCAAAGCAGGAGAAGTGGACTTACAGCCATTGGGACGAACTGGACATTCATTGTCATGTGGGCACCATCGGGGCGGTCTTTGATTTCTTTGCGGGAACTGTGGAGCGTGCACCTATTTGGTGGCAGGAGCACGGACTGGAATGGCTCTATCGCTTGATCAAGGAGCCTAAACGTATGTGGAGACGGTATATCATAGGAAATGCTTTGTTCCTTTGGAATATGTTGAAGGAATAAAATCTTAATAACTAAAAATTTAATGATGAACGACAAACAGTCTATGAATGAGTTGAACGCTGTGGAGAATGGCTTTCTTCTTAAAAAAAAACGAGTGAAGAACTTCTGATGCGTGTCAACTTTGATACTGTGTCTTGTTATTGCATGGAGGAATGCGTAACGTACAATGAACTGAAACCTGTCTATGAGATGCTTGTAGCGTTGATGGGAGATAGCTCTAACCAGAAATGGCTCGCCATCAAGGAGGACCTGAAAGAGAGAAAGATGAAGTTGGACGGCAAGGTGGTCTTGCTGGAAAACTTGGTGAAGGCTTCTGCCAATGGAAAGCTAGAGGTCGTGGTGGAGCGACCTGTGAAGAAGGGGGCGAAGAAAACTTCTGTTCCCAAGCTGACCAACGCCACCTTCACTTATCGCTATCTGGAGGAATGTCCTAATCGCATCATGGTGTTGTACCAAGGTCTCGTAAAGGCGGGATTTATCGCCAAGGAGACGAAGCCCGACGACTTCATGGCTCTCTTCGAGGGACAGGAGAGTGATGTGAAGGTCAAGTGGACGGGCTGTCAGGCTGCACTGTGGTATCTCTTCAAGCTGATGCTGGAGAAGGGGTATGTCGTGAAGCCCGAGGGTGTGGGGCAATGGATAGTGGTGCAGAGCCACTTCGTGGATGGCAGGAGCAAGATGTTTGCTGACTTCAACAAGCAGAAGGCTCCGCTGAAGTTGAAGGGGGTATTGGAGAGGTTGGTGGAGTTGCTATTACTCACGGAATTTTAATCGGATTAGACCTTACGGTCTTTTTACAGATTCCCCCTACTGTCTTTTTAAATCATACGGAACTTAGACGGAATACAAACGGAATGCAGAATATGAATGCTCCGTCTTAATTCCGTATAAGTTCCGTAGGATAAAAAATCCTCGTTTGGTGGCGTCTGCCCATGGCCGAATAGGCCAAGTCCGCGAAAATCCGTGATTACTTCACCCAATGACTGATGGGCGGCACGTCCTTACACCCCACGTCAGTGATAGTAAGCGTGACAGGACGCTTACATTTCTTGATGCGCCAGTGCAGGCGCTCGAGGAAGTGGCGGGAGTGGATGACAGCCCCGGGGATGATGGGCTCGCCCAGGATGATGCGATTCTCGGTGAGGGCATCACGCCAACTGTTGCCTATGCCGAAGAATTGGCGCAGGTTGGTGCGGGTGATGTCATAAACTCCTGTACTTGGCATCGTGAACGTGTGCTCCTCGGTGTGAGCATACTTCATGCCGCCTATGAAGAGCACGCCCTCGGTATAGAGGTGGTTGCTCTGGGTTCTTCTAAGTTCTATTTCCATTTTTCTAATGTTTAGTGTTTAATGTTTATTGTTTACTTACCTTTCTAAGGTAATAGTCGCTGAAGTCCTTGCAGCCTTCGGGCAACTGATGGCGGATGAGGGTGAAACCTAGTTCCGTACATACGCCTGTGAGCTTGCGATAGAGTCGCTCGCCTGCCTCGTCTTGGTCGGGGTAGATGTGGAGCGTGAGGAGGGTGCCATTCTGAGGGAATGGCGCCCTTTTTAGTATCCGCAGGTCGGAAGGTTTGAGCAGGGTGGCGGAAGGGATGGCTATCGCCTTGTGTCCTGCCGAGAGGAGTGCCAGGCAGTCGGTGACGCCCTCGCTCACGAAGAGCGGTTCGCCAGGCGAGAGATAGCGCAATATCGGGAGGTTGAACACATGGATGCTGCTGCCCGATGGGAAGCGGAAGCGAGGCTTGCCTTTCTCATGGCCCAGGTATCGGCTCTGCACGTTCTGGATCCGTCCGTCGATGTCGCGATAGGGGATGAGGAGCGAGGGAGCATCATAGAATCGTCTGCCGTAGCGCCAACAGGGGGCGGGGGAAGAGATGCTGCTGATGCCTATCCACTCCACGACCTCCGGACGAAGGCGGCGCTCCTCGAAGAGAAACGACTCTGCCTCTCTTATCAGCGTGGGGCGAGACACGAGCCCTCGCAGAAACTCGATGTCGAGCGGATGGGAGGGCTTTCCCTTCGTCCTGTCTGGCGAATGGATGTCGGGCGAGTGGATAATGTCCATCGGAATACCCTCGTTGTGGGCGAGCCACTGACAGGCTTCGGGAAACGACTTGCCCAAGAGCTTCATCACCAGTGTGATGGCATCACCGTGGGCATCGCAGACGAAACACTTGTAGATGTTAGACTTCCTGTGGAACGAGAGCGATGGATGCTGGTCGCCATGAAAAGGGCAGAGGGCCTTGTGATGGGCGACCGCCATGCCCAGGCGCTCTGCCACTCCCTCTATCGGGAGGGAGCGGAGCCTTTGGATTTCATATTTTTCCATATTAATAATTCTTTTCATACAGGTCTTTGATGCCTTCCACATCGTGGATGAGGCGTGCCTTGTGCCACTTGTAGAGAAAGGAGCGAACGGGACAACTGAGGTCGAGCTTGACGATGAGCTCCCGGAGCTGGTCGCGAGAGAAACGCTTGGGCAACTGGTCGTAGAGCGGCACTTGGGTGGTCTCGGCAGGATCGTCCATCTTGTGCATGTGCTCGTATTGTCGTCCCCATTTGCTGAGCAGTCCTTGCAGGATGTAGTCTGCCATGAAGCGATAGAACTTCACCACCTTGGGACGTGACTCCTCCGTCTCGCCCCAGAGATAATAGAGCAGGCTCGCCATGCGCCATGCCGACACGCTCGAACGCTTGTAGAAACAGTTGAGCGCTCTGCTGCCCGTCTTGAGCACTTGCTCTCGCTGCTGCTGGCACCACAGTCTCACCTCGTCGTCTATCCATCGCATCGGGATGAGATGGACGGGCTGCAGCATCCCCTCGTCGGTGTAGGTGGATGCCATGAGCTGCTCCACCGTGGCGTTGACCGTCTGGTTCTCTAGCTCCGTGAGCGGACGGAAGCGAGGGGCATCGTCGCCCATCAGGTCGCCCAGGTCGGCTATCACCTTGCGGGTGCAGTTGCCGCCCTCCACCGATCGCTTGTCCATATACTCGTTGAGCGCATTCTCGGTGCCACAGAAGAGGGAGCAGTAGAGCACATCCACATCGGCATTGTAGGAAGCGTCGGAGAGGGTGTCGCTACCGTATTCGCTGCCCAGGTCGTAGGCGAGTCGGTCCATCGTGCGCAGGTCGGCGAAGGCTCGCTTGTTGCTCTCGGTCATCGTCGCCAACTCCTCGTTGTAGAACCAGAAGGCGAGGGGCTCGCCATACTTGCGGATGAACATGTCGGCACGTTTCACCAACTTGGCCTTGGTGATGGTCTGCAGACAACGCACGTCGGTGATGGGTTCCTCGGGCAACTGCTTGTTCTTCGCCTGCGTCTTCTTCAGGTCGGCATAGGCTTGCTCCTGTCGCTTGAGCTCTTGGTCGCGAAGGCGAAGGGGGCGCATCAGTTGCTTGACGATGGGGCGGGTGAACGACTTGCCCGAACCAGCCTCGCCCACGATGATGACCTGTAGGAGCAGGGCGTGAGGGTCGAGGTCATAGACGTACTTGGCTCTCAGGCGGGTGCCCAGCGCACAGTAGCAGTCGATGGCGGTGAGGATGGTGGGGATGCGAAAGTTCACGGGTGCTGCTGTCCAATAGCAGCGGAGGGCAGGCGGAAGGTCTGTAGCCTCCAAAATGATTTTCTCCATCTTCATCAGTTCATGATTTTTAGGGCTGCGATAATCTCTCCATACACATCGAATGCATACTTGGTAGGGTCGATGGTGGTAGGCTCCATGGCTTTGAGGTAGAGCTGGTACTTGCCGTTCGTTCGGCGGGTCATCGAGATGTAGTCGCCGTCGTAGAGCTTAGGGTTGCGTGCAGCTCTTGTTCGGCGGATGCTTTCCTCGAAGCGATAGTGCTCCTCGTCGATGCGTGAGAGAACTCCTGTGTAGCACTTGCCCTTCACTGGGAGGGCGTCCTTCAGCATCACCGTCTTCAGGTCGATGCAGAGAAAATTGTTTTTTGTCATAACTTATAAAAATTAAAAAGTTCGTTTGCGAGGCGTGCTTCCTTTTTCGAGGTGCGCCTCTATAAACAGATTGGCAGAAATCTTCGGCATGCTGGGTAGAAAATGCCGAAGAAAGTGGGGGAAGGTGGGGGAAAATGACGGGGGAATGTGTGGAAGGCGTAACCTGTGACCGTCACTTTTCCATTTTTTTCCGCATGTCGTGCTTCTCTCTATATGTAGTATTCCTTAATATTATTCTATATATAATAAGGTACGCCTATACGGAGGTAGGGGGAAAATGGATTTTCCGAGGTTACGGGTCACGGTTTTATATTCATCACTTTTTTATATTCATCGCTTTTTAATATTCATCGATTTTTTTATTCATCGGATTACACGGAGTTATCGGAACATACTTGCTTATGCGATTACTCACGGAATTTTAGTCGGATTAGACCTTACGGTCTTTTTGCAGATACCCCCTGCTGTCTTTTTAAATCATACGGAACTTAGACGGAATACAAACGGAATGCAGAATATGAATGCTCCGTCTTAATTCCGTATAAGTTCCGTAGGATAAAAAATCCGTTAACTCCGTGTAATCCGATGAATATAAAAAAATCGATGAATAAAAAAAATGAGATGCCGAAGAATGTGCCGAGAAAATTGCCGAAAAGAGGTGAGAAGGTGGAGATGCCATGACGATAAAAGTCGTATCTTTGCAACGTGATTCAGAGACGATGCAAATGAGGGATAAGTTATGACAACGGCCGATCATAAGTTATGACCACGAGGCATCATCAGTAATGACTAAAAACAGGACTATGATTAATTATTCAATCGTACAGAGAGCCATCAATCCAAACCTCTTCGAAATCAATCAGGCCAAGGGTCGCATCAAGGCGGCTAAGGCTGCGGGAGAGGAACCAAAGAGTGAAGACACCGAACTGGTAGCCACCGAGGTGCTCAATGCCTTTGCCATCGCACAGTATGCCGAGGTGATGACCATCGAGAAGTTTGCCAAGCATATCTCCAACCATGGATGCGTCTATTCGCGTGCCGACATTGCCGCTATCCTCTACATCGCCGTGGACGAGATGAGGGAGCAACTCTTGGAGGGCAAGAAAATCAGACTGGGCGACTTGGGCGATTTCAGCGTGTCGCTTACCTCGAAGGGAGCTGAGAATGCCGACAAGTTTACGGCTGCCAACATCACGGGCGTGAACGTGAACTGGGAACCAGGTGCTGAGTTTAAGAATCTGTTGGCGGATGCCGAGTTCAATCTCGTGGCTTCTCGTTCGGCACAGGCGGCCCTGATCAAGGCCATCAAGGCTGGCGACAGCAAGGTGGATTTGGACGGTACGACTTCGGGCGACAGTGGCGAAAACGGCGGTGGTAGTACGGACCCCGACCCAGGCAGTGGAGGCTCAGGCAGCGGTAATGTGAATATGGACTAGAGTGATTTCTTAACTAGAGTGATTTCTTAAAATGATGAGAAAAATGAAAAAGGAAACTTGGAAAACAATCTTGCAGTTGCTTATCACGGTGTTGACTGCAGTGGGTACCACACTCGGATTGACGAGTTGCATGTAGTGGATTTGACAGAATTGTCAGTGCTCTCTCTTTAAAGACGTGCCAAAGTGTCAGTAATGATGCTTTGGCACGCTTTTCGTATAACCGTGGGTGTCGAGTTCTCGCCTCTCATAGGCTTTGGCGCGACACACATTATTAGTAATAACAAATTAAAAACATAGAATCATGAACATTAAACCATTAGCAGACAGAGTGCTGGTACTTCCTGCACCAGCTGAAGAAAAAGTAGGTGGAATCATTATCCCTGATACAGCAAAGGAGAAACCACAGCGTGGTAAGGTAGTTGCTACAGGCAAGGGTACTAAGGATGAAGAGATGATTCTCAAAGAGGGTGATACCGTTCTCTACGGCAAGTATGCTGGTACCGAACTGGAGTTTGATGGTACTAAGTATATGATGATGCGTCAGAGCGACGTTCTCGCAGTAGTAGAAGACTAATTCAACATTTCAACACTTAACATTTAACATTAGAATAAAATGGCTAAAGATATTAAATACAATATGGATGCTCGCGACCTCTTGAAGAAGGGTGTCGATCAGTTGGCTAACGCAGTAAAGGTAACTCTCGGTCCTAAGGGCCGTAACGTGGTAATCGAAAAGAAGTTTGGTGCTCCTCAGATTACTAAGGATGGTGTTACCGTAGCTAAGGAAGTAGAGTTGGAGAATAAGTTTGAGAACACTGGTGCTCAGCTCGTTAAGAGCGTAGCTAGCAAGACTGGCGATGACGCTGGTGATGGTACAACTACCGCTACTATCCTTACACAGGCTATCGTGAACGAGGGCTTGAAGAACGTAACCGCTGGTGCCAACCCAATGGACTTGAAGCGTGGTATCGACAAGGCTGTCGCTGCAGTTGTTGAGTATATCAAGGCTCACGCTGAGCAGGTAGATGACAACTACGACAAGATTGAGCAGGTTGCCACGGTTTCTGCCAACAATGATGCAGAGATTGGTAAGCTCTTGGCAGACGCTATGCGCAAGGTTTCTAAGGATGGTGTCATCACCATCGAGGAGAGCAAGAGCCGCGATACCAACATCGGTGTTGTAGAGGGTATGCAGTTCGACCGTGGTTATTTGAGCGGTTACTTCATGACTGATGCCGACAAGATGGAGTGTGTAATGGACAATCCATATATCCTTCTCTATGATAAGAAGATTTCTAACCTCAAGGAGTTCTTGCCAATCCTTCAGCCAGCTGCTGAGAGCGGCCGCCCATTGTTGGTTATCGCAGAGGATGTTGACTCTGAGGCTTTGACTACATTGGTAGTTAACCGTTTGCGTGGTGGCTTGAAGATTTGTGCCGTGAAGGCTCCAGGCTTCGGCGACCGTCGCAAGGCAATGTTGGAGGACATCGCAGTATTGACAGGTGGTGTCGTTATCTCTGAGGAGAAGGGCTTGAAGTTGGAACAGGCTACATTGGATATGCTTGGTTCTGCCGACAAGGTAACTGTTACCAAGGACAACACAACCATCGTGAATGGTCATGGCGAGAAGGCTAACATCCAGGATCGTGTGGCTCAGATCAAGAACGAGATTGAGAACACCAAGTCTTCTTACGACAAGGAGAAGCTGCAGGAGCGTTTGGCTAAGCTCGCAGGTGGTGTAGCTGTTCTTTACGTAGGTGCTAACTCTGAGGTAGAGATGAAGGAGAAGAAGGATCGTGTTGACGATGCTCTCTGCGCTACTCGTGCCGCTATCGAGGAAGGTATCGTAGCTGGTGGTGGTACAACTTATATCCGTGCTTTGGAGGCATTGAAGGATATGAAGGGTGACAACGCCGATGAGACTACAGGTATCCGCATCGTGGAGCGTGCCATCGAGGAGCCTCTCCGTCAGATTGTTGCCAACGCAGGTGGCGAAGGTTCAGTTGTAGTCAACAAGGTTCGTGAGGGCGAAGGTGACTTCGGTTACAATGCTCGCAAGGACGTTTACGAGGACATGCGCCAGGCAGGTATCGTAGATCCAGCCAAGGTAGAGCGTGTAGCTCTTGAGAACGCAGCTTCTATCGCAGGCTTGTTCTTGACAACAGAGTGCGTATTGGTTGACAAACCAGAGCCAGCTCCAGCAGCCCCAGCAGCAGCTCCAGGCATGGGCGGTATGATGTAAAAATGTAAACCAAAAATATCAAAATGGGGGTGATTCTTAATGAATTATCCCCATTTTTTGTTATTTTAGCATTTTTACTTGCAAATTTACGCAAAATTATTTGGAGTGGATTTGCTTTTTTTGTAATTTTGCACCCGAAATAAGAAAGATAGTATTGTCCGAAAGGTCAGTAAAGATATTTTTTTGATTTGTTTTAGTAGATTAGTTTTTAAGTAGTTTGTTTTTGGAAATCGGTTGTCGTGAGACATCCGATTTTTTTTGTCCCTTTTTCTTTGCGCTTTCGATATATTTGTGTATCTTTGCCACATGAAAAATATAGATTGGAAAAAAGCATTGGTCTTCTTGATCGTTATCGGAGGACTGATTTATATCACAAAGGCGGAGCTTGGAATGACAACAACAAACTCGTTTCTTGCCACGCTAGGAGTATTGTTGATTCTATTTGTGGGTGACAATTTCGCTCAGCAAATAGATGAAAAGCGAAAACGTCGTAAACAGAAAGAAAATGGAAAGATTGATTGAACTCTATAGACAGTGGGCTCAGGAAGAGCCTGCTGGTGTGGTGGAATTGCCCGGTCAAGGGAGCAATCGCCAATATTTTCGCATAATCAGGCAGGATGGTTCTACTGTCATCGGAGTTGTCGGAACTAGCCGTGACGAGGATCATGCCTTCGTTTATCTTGCCGATCACTTCAAGCTCAGACAATTGCCTGTGCCTGAGGTCTTGGCGGTGAGTGATGATGAACTCTGCTATATCCAGACGGACTTGGGCGGAACTTCCCTTTTCGATGCCCTCAAAGGCGGGCGTGATGCCGGAGGAAGATACAACCAGAAGGAGAAAGAGTTGCTGATAAAGACCATCCGTGAACTGCCTAACATCCAGGTGCGTGGAGCTAGAGGACTGGAATGGGAAAATTGCTATCCTCAACCGGAGTTTGATGTGGATAGCGTGCTCTTCGACCTCAACTATTTCAAGTATTGCTTTTTGAAACCTACCGACTTGGACTTCCATGAGCTGAAACTGGAAGCCAACTTCCGTCTCTTTGCCAAGGATTTGACTTCCGAGCCGATGGATTGTTTCCTGTATCGGGATTTCCAGGCACGCAACATAATGCTTGACGAAAATGGCAATCCGTACTTTATTGACTTTCAGGGTGGACGCAAGGGACCATTCTATTATGACCTAGCTTCCTTCCTTTGGCAGGCTTCGGCTAAGTATTCGTTCAAGTTGCGTAGGGAGTTGGTATGGGAGTACTATCAGTCGCTCAAGAACTATACCGAGGTGCCATCGGTACGCCACTTTGTCAATAGATTGAGTCTCTTCGTGCTCTTCCGCACCTTGCAAGTGTTGGGAGCCTACGGATTCCGTGGCTATTTCGAGCGCAAGAAGCATTTCCTCGACAGTATTCCACCTGCCATTCAGAATCTACGTGACCTCTTGAAGATGGGGGAGAAGGTGTTCCCTTATCCTTACATGATGGACATGTTGAGAAGACTGACCGAACTGCCTCAGTTCAAGCAGATAGAGAGCGTAGCCATGAGCCGTGCTGATGGTTATAAGACCACAGATAACAATATCTACCGTGCCCATCCACAGGATGGACCAGCCACTTTCTCCAAGTATGATGGCAAGGGACCGTTGGTGGTTCGTGTATTCAGCTTTTCTTATAAGAAGGGCATTCCAGAAGACCCATCGGGCAATGGCGGTGGCTATGTCTTCGACTGCCGCAGCACCCATAACCCTGGTAGATATGAGCCTTATAAGAAATTGACAGGCTTGGATGAGCCAGTTATCCGATTCTTGGAGGATGATGGCGAGATCTTGAAATTTCTGGATCATGTCTATGCCCTTGCCGACCATCATGTCAACAGATATATTCAGCGAGGTTTTACTTCCTTGATGTTCTGTTTCGGATGCACCGGCGGTCAGCATCGCAGTGTATATTCAGCCCAACACTTGGCGGAACATATCCACGAAAAGTTTGGCGTAGAAGTGCATGTTTGCCATCGAGAGCAGAATATCTCACAGGTTCTTCCCGCAAAATAAAGAATATCAGCGTGCAAATTTGGTAATCTCATATAAAATTAGTAAATTTGCACGCACATTTTAAAAAAGCAAGAATGATGCAAGCAATGATATTCGCAGCTGGTTTGGGCACTCGCCTGAAACCACTTACCGACCGAATGCCAAAGGCCTTGGTAAGTGTGGGGGGAGAACCTTTGCTCAAACGTGTCATCTTTCAATTGAAAGATGCAGGGTTCACTCGCATTGTGGTGAACGTTCATCATTTTTCCAATCAAATCATCGACTATCTCCGAGACAACAATAACTTCGGCATGGACATCCGTATCAGCGACGAGAGCGACAAGCTGCTCGAAACTGGTGGAGGCATCAAGAAAGCTTGGCCTCTCTTCAGCCCAAATGAGCCAATCCTTATCCATAATGTAGATATTCTGAGCAATGTGGATCTGAAGAAATTCTACCAGATGGAGGAGAAGGATACAGTGGCAGCCCGACTCTTGGTAAGCGAGCGCAAGACCAAACGTTACCTTCTCTTCGACGAAACGATGCGATTGGTAGGGTGGACGAACATTGAGACAGGTGAGGTAAAAAGCCCATACGAGAACCTCGACCCAAAGAAATATAAGATGTATGCCTTCTCGGGCATTCACATGGTTGCCCCAAGCCTCTTCCCATTGATGGACGATGAGCCCGACAAGTTCCCTATCATGGACTTCTATCTGAAGCATTGCGACAAGGTTCGCATCGAGGGTTACGTGAAGAACGACCTCAAACTGATGGATGTCGGGAAGCAAGAGACGCTTAGGGAGGCGGAGAAGTTCCTAAAAGAATTATAAATTATAAATTAGACAATATGCAACAGAAGATTATTATTTTGGATTTCGGTTCACAGACCACGCAGCTGATTGGCCGTCGTGTACGTGAGCTTGATACCTTCTGCGAGATTATGCCTTACAACAAGTTTCCTAAGGACGACCCATCTGTAATCGGTGTCATCCTGAGCGGTAGCCCATACTCCGTTCATGATCCGGAAGCTTTCAAGGTAGATCTGAGCCAGTTCATTGGCCGTATCCCAGTGCTCGGCATCTGCTATGGTGCCCAGTATCTCTCTTACGCCCAGGGCGGTAAGGTTGAGGCTGCTGACAGCCGTGAGTACGGTCGTGCCAACTTGGAGCACTTCGACAAGGAGAATCCTTTGTTCAAGGGCTTTGTTGACAATTCTCAGGTGTGGATGAGCCATGGTGACACCATCACAGCCATTCCGGAGGATTATAAGTGCATCGCTTCTACAGCCAATGTGAAGTATGCTGCTTATGCCTCAACCAAGCAACCTGTTTGGGCTGTTCAGTTCCACCCAGAGGTATTCCACTCTTTGCAGGGTACCCAGTTGTTGAAGAACTTCGTGGTTGACATCTGTGGTAGTAAGCAGGACTGGAGCGCAGACTCATTTGTAGAGACAACTGTAGCTGAGTTGAAGGCTGAGTTGGGTGACGACAAGGTTATCCTCGGTCTCTCTGGTGGTGTGGATTCTAGTGTGGCAGCCGTTCTCTTGAACAAGGCCATCGGCAAGAACTTGACCTGTATCTTTGTTGACCACGGTATGCTCCGCAAGAATGAGTTCCGTGATGTGATGGAAGATTACAAGTGCTTGGGCTTGAACGTGATAGGTGTGGATGCATCAGAGAAATTCTTCGCAGACTTGGCTGGCGTATCAGACCCAGAGCAGAAGCGTAAGATTATCGGTCGCGACTTCGTGGAGGTATTCAATGCTGAGGCTAAGAAGCAGACAGGTGCCAAGTGGTTGGCTCAGGGTACCATCTACCCAGACCGTATCGAGAGCTTGAATATCACAGGTAAGGTCATCAAGAGCCATCACAACGTGGGAGGTCTTCCTAAGGAGATGAACCTCCAGTTGTGCGAGCCATTGAAGTGGTTGTTCAAGGATGAGGTACGTCGAGTAGGTCGCTCCATGGGTATGCCAGAGCACTTGATTACTCGCCATCCTTTCCCTGGTCCAGGCTTGGCAGTTCGTATCTTGGGCGATATCACTCCTGAGAAGGTACGTATCCTCCAGGATGCCGACGACATCTATATCCGTGGCTTGCGTGAGTATAAGGTGAAGTTGAGCGGTGAGGAAGCTCGCCGAGTATTGGCTGCTGGTGTTCCTGCCGATATGCAGAATGGCGAAATAGAGGTTTCGCTTTACGACCAGATTTGGCAGGCAGGTACCGTTCTCTTGTCAACTGTTCGCTCTGTCGGTGTGATGGGTGATGAGCGTACCTACGAGCATCCTGTTGCTCTCCGTGCCGTGACCAGTACCGATGCGATGACAGCCGACTGGGCACATCTGCCTTACGACTTCATGGCGAAGGTATCAAATGAGATTATCAACAAGGTGAAGGGTGTGAACCGCGTATGCTATGACATCTCTTCAAAGCCACCTTCGACAATTGAGTGGGAATAAGCGGAAGTGTTTTTTCACATCTATAAGATAAAGAATTCCCCCGAAAGACTTTCTTCTGAAGTATGTCTTTCGGGGGATTTTTTATGCAGTTTTTTCGATGTCGTCATTTCGGAATATTAGTCCACAATATGTTGCCCTACGACGTATCCCGTGGTCCAAGCCGCTTGTAGGTTGAAACCGCCTGTGATGGCATCAATATCCAAAACCTCCCCAGCAAAGAATAGATGTGGGCAAACCTTACTCTCCAGGGTGTGGAGGTCGATGTTACTGAGACTGATGCCACCACAAGTCACGAACTCCTCCTTGAAGGCTCCCTTGCCATTCACTTGGTGGAGGTCGTTGGTAAGTGTCTCTATCAAGAGGTTGCAACCCTTCTTTCCCAACTCCGCCCATTTCTTCTCGGGCGTATATCCCATCTTCTGGATAAGGTAGAGCCAAAGGCGAGAGGGGAGATTGTAAGGACGGATGCTGCCGAGTTGCTTCTGGGGATTGGCGGCGATGATGCCACGGATGTTCTCCTCTACGAGTGAGCGGTTGGTCTCATGCACCCAGTTGACGGCAATCTTAACCTGATAGTTGTTCTCATGTAGATGGCGAGCGGAATGGGATGAAAGCTTTAATACCGCAGGACCGCTCATGCCCCAATGGGTAATGAGCAACGGACCCTCTGCCTTGAACTTGGTGCCTGGAATGCTAGTGATGACAGGTTCCACTACCGTTCCCATCAAACTCTTGAATGCCTTGTCGGCGATGTTGAAGGTGAAGAGGGCAGGGATAGGTAGCTCTATTGTATGACCTAAATCCGATAGATGTTTGAAATTCTCTAGGCGAGGATGTCCACCTGTAGTAATCGCCACTCGGTCGAAAGTAAGTTGCTTGCTATTCTTGAAGTCAAGCAGTAAGGTCTCATCTTCCATCTCGGTGATAGCCGTGAGGCAATGGCCTGTCATAATCTTTACACCCAATTTCTTGGCAGTATTGACGAGACAGTCGATGATGCTGTGCGAGTCTTGTGACTGTGGAAACACACATTGGTCATCCTGTGTAGTCAATGGCACACCATTCTCCTCAAACCAACGGTAGGCATCCTCGTAATCAAAGCTCTTGAAGAGTCGCTTCATGAGTTTATGACCACGAGGGTAAGCTTGTTTTAGGTCGGAAATCTCCTCGAAGGAGTTGGTGAGGTTGCATCTTCCACCTCCCGTGATTTCCACCT
>CAVKNU010000043.1:0-17779 GCA_963657465.1 Lachnospiraceae bacterium | reverse complement strand
TTGTTCTTGATTTTCTCAACGTATGCGTCAATAACTGCAACAGCTGTAACGTTGACAATATCTTGCACGCTGCTCTCTGAATCGGTGAAGTGAATAGGCTTGTTAAGACCCATCTGGATAGGGCCAATAATCTCCGCCTCTGGATTCAAAGCTTGAAGCAACTTGTAAGCTCCATTAGCACTACTCAAGTTAGGGAAAATCAATGTATTGACATCTTTGTCCTTCAAACGTGAGAATGGATATTTTTCATCACGAAGCTCTTTGTTGAGTGCATAATTCACTTGCATTTCACCATCGATGGCAAGCTCAGGATATTCCTTTTGCATTTCTGCTACGGCATTTTTCACTTTTACAGGAGAGCCTACAGTGTCAGTGCCAAAGTTAGAATAACTCAACATTGCCATTACTGGCTCGTCATTAAAGAACTTTACAGTTCCCGCAGACAGCTTGGCAATGTCGGTCAGTACATCTTGGTCAGGATGACGATTGATAAGCGTATCTGCGATATAGTAAATTCCTTTTTGGGTATTGAGGATGTGCATGGTACCGAATGTTTTGTATTCGTCACGTATTCCAATTACGTCCTTTGCCACTTTTATGGTATTGCTATATTTCGTATAAAGACCGGTAATAAACGCATCTGCATCGCCTTGCTCTACCATAGACATACCAAAATAGTTGCGTTCATACATTTTGTCATAAGCTTCTTCGAAGGTATAACCCTGACGAGCTCGCTTCTCAGACAAATGCTTTGCAAACTTAGCACGGCGTCCCTGCTCATTGTCGGCACGCATATCTACGATTTCAATATCCGACAAGTCAAGCTTCAATCGAGTAGCAACACGGTTCAAGCGATCGGGGTTACCTAAGAGAATCGGTTGGCAGATGCCTTCTTGTTTAGCTTGCACGGCAGCTTTCAACATTGTAGGATTGCCTCCTTCTGCAAATACCACACGCTGTGGGTGCAAACGAGCTGTATCGTGGAGCTTACGAGTAAGCTTGGTCTCTTGGCCTAGTAATTGACGCAAACCTTGTTTGTATTTCTCCCAATCAGTGATTGGGGTACGAGCCACTCCGCTATCCATGGCAGCTTTAGCTACGGCAGCGCTGACCTCGGTAATCAGACGTGGGTCAACTGGTTTCGGGATGAAATATTTTGGTCCAAATGTAAGGTCGTTGACATGATACACGTCATTGACAACATCAGGTACAGGTTGTTTTGCCAAGTCGGCAATAGCATGTACGGCAGCCAACTTCATTTCTTCATTGATGGCACGAGCGTGAACGTCAAGTGCACCACGGAAGATGTATGGGAAGCCGATAACATTATTTATTTGATTTGGATAATCAGAACGGCCCGTTGACATCAAAACATCCGGACGGCTAGCCATTGCGTCTTCATAGCTAATCTCTGGCACAGGATTGGCGAGGGCGAAAACAATAGGGTTGTTTGCCATAGAACGAATCATGTCCTGCGAAAGCACATTACCCTTGCTGAGACCAACAAATACGTCAGCTCCCTTGATAGCTTCTTCCAAGGTATGAACATCACGACGATCTGTGGCAAACATTTTTTTCTGTTCAGTCAAGTTTTCACGATCGCTTGTTATAACGCCTTTGGAGTCGAGCATAACGACATTTTCAACTTTTGCACCAAGTGCAACGTAAAGTTTAGTACAACTTATGGCAGCTGCACCAGCACCATTGACTACGATTTTTACATCAGCAATGTTCTTGCCTGCCACCTCAAGCGCATTCTTCAATCCTGCAGCAGAGATGATGGCTGTACCATGCTGGTCGTCATGCATGACTGGAATATCAAGAGTCTTCTTCAAGCGTTCCTCGATGTAGAAGCATTGAGGGGCTTTAATATCTTCAAGGTTGATGCCACCAAACGTAGGTGCGATTTTTTCTACTGTCTCACAGAATTTCTCAGGATCTTTCTCGTCGATCTCGATGTCAAAAACGTCAATGCCACCATATATCTTAAAGAGAAGTCCCTTGCCTTCCATGACAGGCTTTCCGCTCATAGCACCAATGTTACCGAGTCCTAGTACTGCAGTACCGTTGCTGATCACTGCGACCAAATTACCTTTGTCGGTGTATTTGTAAGCATCATCAGGATTCTGTTGTATCTCCAAACATGGATAAGCAACACCAGGGGAATATGCCAAACTCAAGTCTGTTTGAGTATGGTATGGTTTTGTAGGTTTTACCTCAATCTTACCAGGACGGCCATTCTCATGATAGAGGAGAGCTGCCTCCTTAGAAATTTTTACCATAACAATTATTCGGTTTAAAGTTTAATTCTCTCACAGAGGACAGCACTTTAGACAAGCTGCCCTATTTTTTTTGTGCAAAGGTAATAAAAAACTGATGAAAATCGAAAGTTTTTTGTTTTTTTTTGTATCTTTGCAGTGAAAAAATAGAGAAACGAATAAAAATGGAAGAAATAAACGAATACAGACAAGAGCTGAAGAATAAAATCGTTGCTTATGCAATGAGAGAATTCTATAAACGAGGTGTCAGAGCCGTCAAGATGGACGAGATATCCCAAGGGCTTCATGTGTCAAAACGTACTGTGTATGAGATTTTTGGCGACAAAGAAGAACTGCTCTTGGCTGGAATGCGTGCCCAACAAGACTCTTTGCGTCAACGCTTAAATACGTTTGCCCTTAATGTGTCTCATAACGTCATTGATATTTTGGGATATTATTATAAGTTGCAGATGGCACGCAATGAACAAGTGGGCGTCCTTTTTTTTGAAGAGATACATAAGTATCCACGTGTCATCAAATTCTTGGAGGAAACGCACCAAAGAGATCGCGCCGACAGTATTCGTTTCTTCCAAGCAGGTGTGAAAGAAGGTCTATTTAGAAATGACATCAATTTTGAATTGCATGTAGAAGTTGCCCATCTCGCATTGCAAGAAATTATGCGCGCTCAACTTTACAAAAAATATTCAATGCAAGAATTTTTTGACAATTACTTTTTGGTTATCATCCGTGGATTCTGCACTGAGCGTGGACAAGAGAAATTGGATTTGCTGTTCTAGCACTCGTAAAACAGCCTTTCTTGCTTCTTTTGCAGAGGGGGTAGGGCGAAAAGAAACTGTTATCACACACGTGCGCATATATAAATAAGGTGAAAAGTATGAAGATTATTATTATTGGAGCCGGTAATCTAGCAACCAATTTAGGCAAGGCCCTATTGGATGCAGGGCATGATATCTTACAAGTGTTTAGCCGAACGGAAAAGTCGGCTAGGGGGTTGGCTGATATCTGCGGAGCAGCCCCTGTCACAGACATCAATGAGGTGCGAAATGATGCCGACATATATATACTTTCTGTCAAAGATAGCGCTTTGGCAGAATTGATTCCGCAACTTTGCAAAGGTAAGGAAGCACGCCTGTTTGTCCATACTGCCGGTTCTATGCCGATGAGTATATTTGAAGGCATGGCCATTCATTATGGTGTGTTTTATCCCATGCAAACTTTTTCCAAAAATCGATTGTTGGATTTCTCGGAGATTCCTTGTTTTGTAGAGGGATGTGATGATTTTTCCGTGCAAACGATTGAGAAACTTGCGCAAGAGTTGAGTTCGCAAGTATATTGCTTGTCAAGTGAAGGTCGCAGGTATTTGCACCTTGCGGCTGTCTTTGCTTGCAACTTTGCAAACCATTGTTATGTAGTGAGCCACGACTTGTTGGAAAAACATAACATTCCTTTCAATGTAATGCTTCCACTTATTGACGAGACAGCGCGAAAGGTACATGAGATGTCTCCGCAACAAGCACAAACAGGACCAGCCGTTCGATATGATGAGAATGTCATTCGTAGCCAGTCCCAATTGCTACGTGACAATCCTTTGCTCAAGGATATTTACGAACGTATGAGTCTGAGCATTCATCGCTTGGCTCTCAAACAATGCGAATAACATAATAGGTAAAAAATATGATTAATTACGACCTAAAAAAAATTAAAGCTATAGTCTTTGATGTGGATGGAGTGCTTTCTCGTCAAACCATCACGCTGTTGGATACGGGAGAGCCACTTCGCACTGTCAACATCAAGGATGGATATGCCATCCAACTAGCTGTAAAAATGGGAGTGCACATAGCCATTCTTACAGGGGGGAGCACGCCAGCCGTTCGTACTCGCTATGAAAACTTAGGCGTGCAGGATGTGTATATGGGGTGCGCAGTAAAAATAAGAACATACGAGGATTTCTTAACCAAGCATGACTTGGACGATGATGAAGTTATTTATGTGGGTGATGATATCCCAGATTATGAAGTGATGCGTCGTTGTGGTTGTCCTTGCTGCCCTGCGGATGCTTGTTCGGACATAAAGGAGATTTCTGTTTACGTGGCTGACACCAATGGGGGGGAAGGTTGCGGAAGGGAAATAATAGAGCAGGTATTGCGTGCTCAAGGAAAATGGTTATCAAACGCAAAGGCTTTTGGATGGTAAAATAATAATATGAAAAAAATTAGGATTATTCTAGCGAGCAACTCACCACGTCGTAAGGAACTCCTTGCGGGACTTGACTTGCCTTTTGAAGTGCGAGTCATCAAGGGAATTGACGAGGGATATCCCGACACCCTTGATGTTTACGAGACAGCAGAGTATATCGCACACAAAAAAGCAGAGGCTTATCGTTCTTTTTTTGATGATAGGTCATTGCCTCTAGCTTCCGATGAAGAACTGTTGATTCTCACGGCTGACACTGTGGTGATCGCCCCTACTGAAGATGAGCAAAACGACAGAGAAGGTAAAGGTGTTATTTTAGGCAAACCGCATAGCACAAAAGAAGCCCATTCCATGTTACGAATGCTCAGTGGCAAGACACATCATGTCGTAACAGGCTGTTGCCTTACCACTCGCACTCGACAACGCCGATTCTCTGTAGTTACAGAAGTGACTTTTAGAGAATTTACTGATGAAGAAATAAACTATTACATCAGTCATTATCAGCCATTTGACAAAGCCGGAGCCTATGGCATTCAAGAATGGATTGGCTACATAGGGTGCACGGGGCTGAAAGGGAGCTATTACAATGTGATGGGATTGCCTGTTCAGCGCATCTATGAAGAGTTGAATAAGCTGTAAGGGTTGTTTTGTAATGTAAAATGCAGAAAGTGAAACAATTTATATTTTTTTAAAATAATAGTTTCTCTCATATCACAGATTATGAGTATCTTTGTGCGTTTTATGTAACTAACGACAGATATGACAGACAATGTGAAAGCCAAAGTTAGGGAAATATTGGATAACTATCTGGAGACGAACCAACATCGCAAGACCCCAGAACGTTATGCCATCCTTGATGCGGTGTATAGTATAGATGGGCATTTTACGCTCGAAGATTTGAATGAGCATCTCGCTCGGCAACACTTTCGAGTAAGCAGAGCCACTCTCTACAACACGATTCGCCTCTTCGTGGAGCTTAGACTCGTATTGAGGCATGGAATGGTAGATGGTGTAAAATATGAAGCTTGTTACAGTAACGAGAATCATTTCCATCAGGTGTGTACAGTGTGTGGTAAGGTGACAGAGATACAAGCTCCTCTCGTTACCAAAGCCATTGGGGAAACTCAATTAAAAGATTTTCGCCGTGACACTTTCGCTCTTTACATCTATGGTGTATGCAGCGCTTGCCAATCCAAGTTGAAGCACCAACGTAACACGAAAAAAGAAAGTCTAAATAACTAAGATAAAAATGAACACAGGTAAAGTAGATGTCCTGCTGGGTCTTCAGTGGGGCGATGAAGGAAAAGGTAAGGTAGTCGATGTTTTGACCCCTAAGTATGATGTCATTGCTCGTTTTCAGGGTGGGCCAAACGCAGGTCACACCTTGGAGTTTGAGGGGCAAAAGTACGTACTTCGCTCAATCCCTTCTGGTATATTTCAGGGTGGTAAGGTGAATATTATCGGTAATGGTGTAGTTTTGGCTCCAGACCTCTTTATGGGTGAGGCCAAGGATTTGGAGAAGAGTGGACATGACCTGAAGAACCGTCTTTATATTTCAAAGAAAGCTCACCTCATTATGCCTACCCATCGTGTGCTCGACGCAGCCATTGAGGCTTCTAAGGGAAAGAACAAAGTTGGAACCACCGGTAAAGGTATCGGTCCTACTTATACTGACAAAGTGAGCCGTACAGGTCTTCGTGTAGGTGATATTCTCGACAATTTCCAAGAGAAATATGAGGCTCATAAAGCTTTACACCTCAAGCAGATTGCTTCTCTTGGTTATACTGATTTTGACATTACAGAAGTAGAGAAGACTTGGATGGAAGGCATCGAATACTTGAAGCAGTTCCATATTGTAGATAGTGAAGTAGAAATCAATAAGGTCCTCCGTTCTGGCAAGGATATTCTCTGCGAAGGTGCACAGGGCACTATGTTGGATGTTGATTTCGGTTCTTATCCATTCGTTACCTCTTCAAATACCATCTGTGCAGGTGCTTGCATCGGATTGGGTATCGGTCCTAACAAGATAGGTAACGTATATGGCATCATGAAGGCTTACTGTACTCGTGTCGGTGCAGGTCCTTTCCCAACAGAGCTTTTCGATGAGACGGGTGCTAAGATTCGTGATCTAGGGCATGAGTATGGTGCGGTGACTGGTCGTGAGCGTCGTTGCGGTTGGTGCGACCTTGTACAACTCAAATACTCTGTTATGGTAAACGGTGTAACCGAACTTATCATGATGAAGAGCGACGTACTCGACGGCTTCGACACCATCAAGGCTTGTGTAGCTTATAAATTAAAGGATGGCACAGTAACTACCGATTTCCCTTATGAAATCGATGATGTAGAGCCTGTCTATAAGGAATTCAAGGGATGGAATGCCGATATGACAAAGATGACTTCTGAGGACCAGTTCCCACAGGAGTTCAAGGACTACGTAGCATTCGTAGAGGACTTCTTGGAGACTAAGATTGGTATCATCTCTATCGGTCCTGACCGTGCTCAGACTATCGTGAGAAAGTAAATTGAAATTATAAATGACAAATAGGCATGCTTCTTTATATAAAAATAAGGAAGCATGCAAATTTATTTTATATATTATATTTGATTATGGCTCAAAAACCAAGTATTCCAAAGGGAACACGCGACTTCGGTCCTGTAGAAATGGCGAAGCGTAACTACATTTTTAATACCATTAAAGATGTATATGCTCTCTATGGATTTCAACAGATAGAAACTCCAGCCATGGAGACCCTTCAGACATTGATGGGCAAATATGGCGAAGAGGGAGACAAGCTCCTATTTAAGGTACTCAATTCGGGCGATTACATGAGTAAGGTGACAGATGAAGATCTCCATTCGCTAGGCTCGCTCAAACTTGCAGCAAAGCTTTGTGAAAAGGGTTTGCGTTATGACCTCACCGTACCTTTTGCCCGCTACGTGGTGCAGCATCGCGAAGAATTGCAAATGCCATTTAAGCGTTATCAAATCCAACCAGTATGGCGTGCAGACCGTCCACAGAAGGGACGTTATCGTGAGTTCTATCAGTGTGATGCCGACGTAGTAGGGTCCGATTCTCTCTTGAATGAAGTGGAACTGATGCAAATTGTGGATACCGTTTTCACGAAGTTTGGTGTTCGTGTATGCATCAAAATCAACAACAGAAAAATTCTTACAGGTATCGCAGAAGTTATCGGAGAAGCTGATAAAATCGTTGATATCACCGTTGCTATTGACAAGTTAGACAAGATAGGGCTCGACAATGTAAATGAAGAATTACGCAATGATGGCATCTCAGAGGAAGCCATTGAGAAATTGCAACCTATCATCTCACTCTCTGGTACTAATGACGAGAAATTGGAAGTTATCGCCAAAGTATTGGAAACATCGGAAGTAGGATTGAAGGGTGTCGAGGAAACTAAGTTTATCCTTGATACGCTTAAGACCGTTGGCTTGAACAACGAAATTGAGCTTGACCTCACATTGGCTCGTGGATTAAACTATTATACTGGTGCCATCTTTGAAGTGAAAGCACTTGATACTCCAATGGGTAGTATTACGGGAGGTGGTCGTTACGATAACCTTACGGGAATCTTTGGTCTTCCAGGATTAAGTGGTGTCGGAATTTCATTTGGCGCCGACCGTATCTATGATGTACTTAATACGCTTGATCTTTATCCAAAAGAAGCGGTCAATACAACTCAGGTTCTCTTCATCAATTTTGGAGAGAAAGAAACAGCTTATTGTTTGCCTATTGTGGGACAAGCTCGCCAAGCAGGTATTCGCACGGAGATTTTCCCAGACAAGGCTAAGATGAAAAAACAGATGAGCTATGCCAATGCTAAAAACATTCCATTTGTCGTATTGGCAGGTGAGAATGAAATGGAAGCAGGCAAGGTGACGCTGAAGAACATGAAAACAGGTGAACAGCAAATGGTATCAGCCGAAGAACTGATAGCTGCTGTAACAAAATAAACATAAAAAATATGCCTTGCTTGCGAAAGCAGGGCATATTTTTAATCTACTAATATACATAAAACAATGAGAAAAATTCTAACAACTGTATGTTGCTTGTTTGTTCTCTTGATGATGACCTCAAGCAATAAGCAAACTACAATTTTCGTGATTGGTGACTCTACTGCAGCCGAGAAAAGCCACCCCAAGACCAACCCTGAACGAGGGTGGGGAATGGTACTGCAGGGGTGTTTTGATGAAAGCATCCTTGTGGATAATCATGCCGTAAACGGGCGTAGCTCAAAGAGTTTCATCGACGAAGGAAGATGGAAGAAGGTTCTCGACAGAATCAAACCTGGCGACTATGTGATTATTCAGTTTGGTCATAATGATGAAAAACCTTTTCCCAACCGCCATACCGAACCTGGTACAACATTTGATGCCAACTTGAAAAAATATATCGAGGAAACTCGCAGCAAGGGAGGCATCCCTGTATTGATGAATTCGGTGGTACGCCGCTTGTGGTATATAGAGACTGCCAAGAATGACGATGATGAAAAACTGCGTAGCACTCAATTCTCTGGCGAGGAAATCATTAACAGCGACACTCTCGTAGATACTCATGGTGCCTATGTTGTAGCTCCGCGTAAAGTAGCAAAGGAGATGAACGTTCCTTTTGTGGATGCCACTCAGATTACACATGATATTGAAACCAAGATGGGACCTATCGGAAGCAGAAAGCTACACATGTGGTTTAAGCCAGGCGAAGTAGCCAGCATTCCTAAGGGACGCCAAGACAATACGCATTACAATGCCTATGGTGCCCATGTAGTGGCAAATGCGTTGGCTGATGCACTAGGAGAAAGCGTTCCTGCCCTAAAGAAGCATATTCGCCATTACGACTATGTGGTATCCGCTGCAGGGCGTGGCAATTTCATGAACTTGCAAGAGGCTGTTGACGCAACACCTGCTGGAGTAAAATCCAAAATTCTAGTTCTTGGTGGAACATGGAAGAAGCCTGTCCTTTCGAAAGAAAAGAAAATAAAAATTGTGAAATACTTTGGGGCAAAAATCAAATAATTAATTGAGTTTTGCATTCATGAACGTTAAATGATAAAAGTGAAAAGCATAGCTTCTTCCAAAAAGGAGAGAAAGCTATGCTTTTTATATAATAAAATAGTAGTTGTTTCTTATTCTATTTTATGCCTCTTTCATTGAGCGCCTTCGAGTATTTGGCTGCATTCTGCAAATGCTCTTGATAAGTGCGGGCAAAATTATGAGTTCCGCTAAAATCTTCTTTGGCACACATGTAGAGATAGTCATGATGCACATGGTTGAGCACAGCATCAATGCCTGCTACCGATGGGATGCGGATAGGACCAGGAGGTAAACCGGTATTTTTGTAAGTGTTATAAGGGCTGTCTATGTGAAGTAAATTGTTGTAGATACGCTTCAGATCGAATCGTTTCCAAGCGAACTTGATGGTAGGGTCAGCTTGTAGAGGCATACCATTTGGATATTCACTATCACGGAAAATCAGACGATTATAGTACATGCCAGCAATCATTGGCTTCTCGGCATTGTTAGCTGTTTCCTCATCTACGATACTTGCCATCGTGATTACTTGCACAGGTGTCAGTTTCATAGCATTAGCCTTCTGCGTGCGTTCAAAATTCCAGAATTTATCACTTTCTTTCTTCATGCGGTCGAGCAGCTTGTCGATAGAGGTATTCCAATACATGTCGTAAGTATTGGGGATAAACATACAAGCGATAGTCGTGGTATCATAACCATATTTTTCGCAAGTAGCCTCATCGGTAAGTGCCTTGTAAATAGCCGTGCTGTCTATCATAAGTTTCTTGCTCAGTTCGGCAGCAAGTTTATCCATGGTTCTCACGGAAGGAATAGTCACGTTCACAGGCTCTTGCAAACCATTTTTCAAGTGTCTCCATATTTTGAGTGAGCCATCTCCTGGCTCTATGGCATAACGACCTGTGCGAATGTGAGTGGCATAGCCAGAATGACGAGTGAGCGTGTGAAACGCTTGGAAGGGTACGGTGTTGGCTATAGGGCGTAGTTTATTGTACACCGAATCGATGTTGTCATCTGCATCGATATAGACATACTGAGTTTTACTGCTCTTCGAGAAAGAGGAGAAACAATAGAGATAACCTACAATAATGATGATGAGCACACATGCTATGGCTCCATACATGTAGAGTTTTGATGTTGATTTTTTCATTACTTTTTCTTTTTGTACTTTCTATTTGCAAAAGTACAGCAAATATGCCAAATGACAAAGTCCTTGCATTTAAAATAGGTTAAACAATACTCATCTTTGCACTTCATTTCCATAATTTATATATCTTTGCAATATGAAATTGAAATTTACTATACCTTATAAGGCACATTGGGGAGAGTCACTTCATGTGGACATCACCTATATTGCCTATGACGGACACCGTCATCATGAAGATGTCTTGATGACTACTACCGATGGGGAGTTATGGATGGCTGAGACACAAGCACTCGACAACCATCAGCACCCTTATCGTGGTATTGCTTATTATTATAAGGTAATCGATGGAGAGAAGAAGGAAATCCGCCGTGAATCGGTAGCCACCCCTCGCATTTATCCTTATGATTCTGGCAAAAATTTTGTATTTAACGACTTTTGGTTGGATGATGAACGTGAACTCTCAGACGAGTATCTCAACCTCGAAGCCCAAGTAGAGTGGGGTATTGACTCTTTGCCCCACCTTCCCCTCTTCGGGCAGACTGTGATATTTCGTATAGCAGCTCCTCAGCTCTATGAAGGTGAGACTGTGGCTATTCTGGGTAACCATCCTGCACTAGGCAATTGGAATACCAACCATTACCTCAAAATGCATCCTACTCATGATGCCAGGGGATGGGGCCTTTCGCTCGATGTCCAAGCCATCACTGCACCGTTAGAATATAAGTATGTGGTGATAGACGAGAAGACACAGAAATTTAAGCGATGGGAGTATGGCGAAAATCGAACGATGGGACAGGAGCGTGTTTATCCTGGTGAAGTACATGTTCTTCATGGTGGTGAGTTCCGAACCAAAAAAATACCTCCGCATACAGAGTTTAATTTTGATACATACATCTTCGATCTTGATGGCACTTTGCTGTCCACTCTCCGCGACCTAGCTGCTAGTTGCAACTATGCTTTGGTACACAATAACATGCCTCGTCGCACACTTGAAGAAGTGCGCAGATTCGTAGGCAATGGCGTGAAGAAACTTATGGAACGGGCCATTCCTGAAGGACTAGACAATCCTTTATTTGAGAAAACCTACCAAGACTTCCGTCAACACTATATGATGCACAATCTTGACACTACACAGCCTTATCCTGGCGTGATGGAAATGTTGTCAGAATTAAAAGCCCGTGGTAAAAATATTGCTGTGGTGAGCAATAAGTTTTATGCAGCCACTCAGTCGCTTTGTCATCATTTCTTTGGTGATTTAGTAGATGTAGCAATTGGAGAACGTGAGGACATCAAAAAGAAGCCTGCTCCTGATACAGTGAACGAAGCACTTCGACAACTTGGTGCCAATCGCCGTAAGGCTGTGTATATTGGCGACAGCGATGTAGATGTAGAGACTGCCCACAATAGTGACATGCCATGTATCAGCGTATTATGGGGATTCAGAGATCGTGATTTTCTCATTGCTCACGATGCTACAATCTTTGTTTCTTCGCCAGAACAAATCATATAAAATCAGACTCTCCTATTTTGTTCTAATCGGCATTATGATAAATACATCATTAAAACAAGAGAAAGAATGATTGACCGCTGCTACATCGAAATAACCAACATTTGCAATCTGAATTGCGACTTTTGTCCAAAACATCATCGAGACAAGCGTCAATTAACTATAGAAGAATTCGATCTCCTCACAGACAAAATTCGTGGGAAGGTGTACTTTCTGTACTTTCATCTCATGGGCGAACCGTTATTACATCCATTGTTGCCACAGTTTATATCCATGGCACGAGCCAAGGGATTTAAGACTGTACTCACATCTAATGGCACATTGCTTCATCGCGCCATGAATCTTCTAGACATGCTCCCTCACAAAATTCAACTCTCCCTGCATTCACACGAAAGTAATGCACAAGGCAGACTTGCTAGTTATATGCAGGAAGTAATGCAATTCGCAACGCAAGCGGCAGAACGAGGAACCTGCGTAGTATTGCGACTTTGGAACAAAGGAGGACGTGACAAAGAAAATAAAGATGTGATACAACACATAGAACACTATGTACCCAAGCCATGGAAAGAACGTCCTGACGGATTTCGCCTCTGCGATAATCTTTACCTGGAATTCGATCGAAAATTTGAATGGCCAACTGAGATTTCTCTTAATGAGAATAAAAAACGTATAAATGCTTCTTCAAACGACACTGGTACGCCTCGAAAGAAACAAGAATACTTCTGCAAGGCTTTGCTTAAGCAGATAGGTGTATTGGCAGATGGAAGCCTTGTGCCTTGCTGTCTCGACCATGATGGCGATGTGGTATTAGGCAATTTGCTGCAACAATCATTGGAGGAAATTCTCTCTTCACCTCGTGCCAAGGCTCTGGTGGAAGGATTTCAGCATCATGCGGCTACAGAAGCACTTTGTAGAAACTGTGAGTCTGCATTGCTAAGAAATAGTTTTAGGGGGAAAAACAGAAGCTAGCCCCCTATTTTTCCTTTCCCCAAAACAGGGTGATACAGACAGCACAAAGGGCGAAGAAGACTCCCACTCCACAAACGCCCAACCACTCAAAGCTATTCCAGGCGATGCCTGCGCAGAATGTACCGATGCTACCACCAGCAAAAAGCGATGTCATGAATATCGTATTGGCACGGTTGCTTGCCTCAGGCACTTCCTTCAAGCAACCACTCTGATTGCTCAACTGCAAGCATTGGGCACCGATGTCCACCAAGATGATGGCAAGAATCAGCCCCACATAATAGTTGCCAAGGAAATACGCCACCAACCACGCAATAATCTGCAAGCCATGCCCCAAAACGGAAATCTTGGTGATGCCATATCGAGGGATGTACTTACCTACTCCACTTGCAGCCATCGCTCCAGCGACTCCACACAGCCCCAGCATTCCCACCATATCACTACCTGCATGAAATGGTTCGCCTGCCAAATGGAAAGCCATGCACGACCATATCGCCATCATACTGCCAAAGCTGCAAGCTGCACGCAAGGAATAGACACGCATACGGCGATGAGATATGTATATCTTTCCCACCGTCTGAATCAAAGCCCTGTAACTCCCCTTGAAAGAAGACTCCATCACAGGCATCATGCGCAAACTGACCATCAGGCAAACCAACATCACCAATGCGGCTATACCAAACATCACTCGCCATCCCAACCAACCACCGAGATAACCACTAATGACACGTGCTGCCAAGACGCCTGTCAACAAGCCCGACAAGACAAAACCCATGTTGCGTGATTTATTCTCCGGCCGAGAAAACAAGCCCGCCATTGGAACGAAAATTTGCGGAACCACAGAGCAAGCTCCAATCACTAAGGAGGCTATCCACACCACCCAAATATTGGAAGCCAAGGCGATAAGCACCGCCATCACCACCGCTACCGACATATTGGTAACCACTATCTTGCGACGTGACACCATATCTGCCATAGGGACGATGAGAAGCAATCCCAAGGCATAGCCTATCTGGGTTATCACCGTAATAAGGTTGGCTTCCACTTCCCCCACTCCCAACGAAGCCCTCATCTCTTCGAGCAGAGGTTGATTATAATAAAGGTTGGCGACCGTCAAGCCACCAACCACCGACATCATCAGCAGCACTCCACGAGGAATGCCTTTGTTTACTTCTAGCTTTATCATTATATGTTACTGTCTTTATAGGAATGATTGCAAAATTAAGGAAAATATTAGAGATTGCCACAATGAGAACTGAACAATAACAAGTTTTAACTGAATAAAACTGCCAATACTCCTGTTTCGTTGAGAGAATCTGCCTGTTGGTTGAATAAATTTGCAGATGACGATACTTATCTGTACCTTTGCAGTCGATAACAAGAACATGTATAAACGATAAAGGAAGGGCAGATTATGAGAAAGATTTTTACTTCGGCATTGTTAGTAAGTTTATCAGTCGCTTGCTTTGCACAGGGAGGACCTGGCGGCAACAATGGTGGTGGAAACCCTGGCGGTGGAAGTTCCTCTGGCACAGGCGGTAGCAGTTCGAGTTATACCATCGGAAGCACCAGCAGCACAGGCTACTCCCAGTCTTCTGGCACCAATTCTGTTTCCAGCAAGACCTATACTTCCACAGGCTCAGACGAGAATGCGGTTCAGGTAACAGGTGGCACTTTCACCATGACCGACTGCACCATCACCAAGACTGGCGACTATAGTGCCAGCAGCGACAACACCAGCTTCTATGGTGTCAACTCCGCCATTTATGTGGGAAGTACAAGTGCCGCCACAACCCTGACCATGACAGGCGGCACTATCACCACCAATGCCAAAGGTGCCAACGCTGCCTTTGCCTATGGAAAGGGTGTGCTCAACATCAGCGACGTGACCATTCGCAACACTTCCAATCTTTCTCGTGGCATCCATGCCACAGGCGGTGGTACTATCGTTGCTTCCAACCTTGATATCGTAACCGAGGGCAGCAACAGTTCCGTCGTCGCCACCGACCGTGGAGGTGGTACGGTAACAGTCAATGGCGGTTCGTATATTACGACTGGTACCGATTGTGCCATCCTCTACTCTACGGGTACTATCACCGCCAATGATGCCACAGGCAGTTCGGCGGAAGGCGAAGTGGGAGTCATCGAGGGAGACAACAGTATCAACATCAACAACTGCACCTTCTCTTCTGGCTCATCCTCTCGTGGACTGATGATATTGCAGAGTGGTTCGGGAGATTCCGAGGGCTACAATGGTGCCATCAGCATCACTGGCAGCACCATCACACTGACCAACAGCAGTGCACCTCTCTGCGAGATTCCTACCAACATCACAGGTACCTTGACACTCGACAACACTTCGGTTGCCGTGCCTAGCGGTGTATTGATGTATGTGGATTACAATACTCGTTGGAGCACTTACGGTGGAACAGGCAACTTGGTCTTGAAGAATGGAACTTATACAGGTGCCGTGAATGCCGACCAATATGGTACTGCGACCGTGGATGTGGCTAGCACTGCCACATGGACAGGAGCGATGGACAATAGCAACGTGGCTAAGTCAACCACAGCCACCATCAGCGGCACATGGATTCTGAATGCTGACTCCTACGTGGATAACTTGGTTATCAATGAGGGTGCTACGGTCTATACCAATGGCTACACTTTATCTTATAGCAGCCTCACCAACAATGGTACGCTCGACACAACATCCACTGGTGTAACAGGCATCTCCAACATCACAGCCTCATCCTCAGCCATCACAGATGGCGCCGTTTACAACCTACAAGGTCAGAAGGTTGCTGCATCTAGTGACAACCTCTCCAGCCTGAAGAGTGGCATCTATATCGTCAATGGCAAAAAGTATTTGAAAAAGTAACGTGTTTTCAGGATTACGCACTTACATAAAGGGTAAAAGCTAGGTAGAACAGCTTTTGCCCTCTCTTTTTGCATCATATCTAGCAATTCGCAAAATATTTATCAGAAAAACAAGCTCATTCCAAATAAAATTCGTATTTTTGCAAATGTAAAGCGTAAAATGAGTTTGCACGCAAACATAAAACGAGCAATGATATGGCAGAAATCGTGAATTGTTATCCAGTAGGAGTACAGACCTTCGAAAAAATCAGAGAAGAGAATTATCTCTATGTTGACAAAACGAAGTATATCGTAGATTTTCGCAAAAAGAAAATGACCTATATCTTTCTGAGTCGTCCAAGACGATTCGGAAAGTCGCTCTTTGCCTCCACATTACAGGCATACTTCGAGGGCAGAAAAGAACTCTTCGAGGGATTGGCTATCGCCGATTATGAGAAGGATTGGGTGAAACATCCTGTGCTCCACTTCGACATGAGCGGTGCCAAGCACTATGATGCCGAGATGCTGACACATTACCTCGACCTGCAATTAGCTCCATACGAGGAAGTATATGGCAGAAACGAGAATGAAGTTTATCCCAACGAGCGACTGGATGGCATCGTGAAACGTGCCTTCAAGCAGACTGGCGAAAAGGTGGCTGTCATCATCGATGAGTATGACGCCCCATTGCTCGATGTCGTTCATGAAAAAGACAACTTGAAGCAGCTCCGCCTCATCATGCAAAACTTCTACAGCCCATTGAAGAAACTCGACCCATACTTGGAATTTACGTTTATCACTGGCATCACGAAGTTCTCACAGCTCAGTATTTTCAGCGAACTGAATAACCTTGACAACATCAGTATGCTCGACCAATATTCTGCCATCTGTGGAATCAGTAAGACTGAACTGACTACCGTGATGAAGCCCGACGTAGAGGGACTGGGCAAGGCTCTTGGCTTGACATACGAGGAATGTTTGGAGCAACTGCGCCAATATTATGATGGCTATCACTTCAGTGAGCATTCTGAGGAAGTATTCAATCCTTTCAGTTTGATTAGAGCATTGAATGGACAGAAAATTGCATCTTATTGGTTTGGCTCAGGCACTCCGTCTTACCTCATCAAGAGCTTACAGAAATACCATGTCAACGTGATGGACATCGAGAAGAAGAGTTGTGATGTGGATGATTTCGACGTGTCGCCAGAGCAGATGACCTCTGCCCTCCCATTGCTCTATCAGAGCGGTTACTTGACCATCAAGAAGTACAACCCTATCTTGCACCGCTATTCTTTGGAATATCCAAACCAAGAGGTTAAAATAGGTATGTTGAAGAGTCTTGCCCCAAACTACCTGTCACCTGTATCGGTAGATAACAACAGTCTTGTAGGCGACTTCTTGGAAAAGCTATACGACGATGACCTTGAAGGGGCGATGGTGCGCCTGAAAGCCTATCTTGCCAGCATCTCCAATCGCCTATCCAACAAGAACGAGCGTGATTTCCAAACAGTCTTCTACCTCATCTTCAATCTCATGGGAGCCTTTATGAAGGTTGAGGAAGACAGTGCCATTGGCAGGGCTGATGCCGTGGTTCACATGCCAGATGCCGTATATGTTTTCGAACTGAAATACGATGGTTCCGCAGAGGATGCCATCAAGCAGATAGATGAGAAAGGATACCTGATACCTTACTCAGCCGGTGGCAAGAGACTCGTCAAGATAGGTGTCAATTACGACAGCGACCAGCGCACGATAGGCGAATGGATTATCAAGGAAGGATAAAAT
>CAVKNU010000042.1:0-17903 GCA_963657465.1 Lachnospiraceae bacterium | reverse complement strand
CACCCTTCACCTTGTCTTTTTCTGATTTTGGTTGACGAATAACTTGCGGCAAAGAAAATCCAATCCCAAATGGTCTTATCCCATTCATTTAAGGGTGAAGGGTGGTGAAAGGTGGGTGAAGGGTTGGGAAGCACCTTTCACCCTCGGAATGCCGATAAACACAAGGTATTCCAGCGAAAGGTGAAGGGTGAAAGGTATTATTTATACTTCACGATGGTGGTCACACAGCAATGCAGGTGATTGTAGCGAATGGTATTATAGGCATAGAAGTCATCCACCTTGAGCATGTAGATACGATTACGGTTGGACTCACGAACTGTCAACGACATGATTAAGTCATCACCTTCCTTTTGTTCACTGAAGTCACCTTGCTTGGCTTCTTGTTTAAAAGCATCCACAAAAGATTTGACACTGCCATAGTTAAACTCCAGCACTTTCACAACTTTCTCCACGGCACGCGTCTTGGCATTTCGTTTCACTGCCGAAGTATATTTGCTTGTAGAGTTGGCTGAGTATCGATTCACTAAGTTGTCGATGCTATTCTGTGCCATGACCGTAGCTGAAAAGTTCATGGCAACTACCAAGATTATAAATATTCTTTGTTTCATAATAGATACGTAATTATTATTCATTTAAAAGTTGTTGTATGCGGGCCCTTTCTTTTGGATCACTCACATTATTGAGTAGATTCTGCTCTGCATCTCGGACTACAGAATTTTCACTTAGATTACATTCTATGTCGTTTGCCTTGCTAAGAGCCTGTTCGATAGCGGGTTTGATGCGAGATAAATCATCGATGCGTTCTCCGTTTACAATAATGTAACTTCCTTCATAACTTCTAGCCAGCAACTTCTCTTCATGGATATGGACAGAAGCAAAGATGCCAAGGCATAAGAAGAGTGTAGCTGCTATTCCAGAAAGCACATAGAAAAGTTTGCGATGGGGTAGAGTCTTCTGCTTTGCATGGCTTGCTTTGCTTGTTTCCCTTACCTCATTCTTTGTCTCATCCTTAGCCTCATCCTCCCATGCAATCGCTCCAAATCCCGCAAACATCTCCCGATACTTCTCTAGCTCTTCTGGCAACACATCATGGCTGTCATAAAAAGCATAGAGTTGCTGTTCTTCTTCCAAGGACGTTTCTCCTTCGAAAAAGCGGTTGATGAGTTGTTGTATATCTTGATAATCTTTCATTTTTCTCTATTTTTTAGATATATATTTCTGATTTCTTGTCGAGCACGACAGAGTGTTTGGCGAATGGCAGCTTCCGAATGGCCTGTGAGTTGCGCGATTTCCCTTGTGCTCATTCCGTCCATGTGGCGAAGTCTTAGAATGAGTTGTTGCTTGGGGGGCAAGTACTCCATGGAACGCATCATGCGGTCAATCATTTCTTGTTGTGGATGGGATGCCACCAAACTATTTTCTGCCATATTGAGAACTTGCGATTCACTCGTAGAGGAGAGCTGTTGCACATTAGGATGTCGGCGAATGTGATCGATGCAGAAGTTTCGGACGAGGACACGAGCTAGCGCTGCCATAGGGCGATGCAATTCGACGAGCATTCCCCAAAGCTTCATGAGTACGTCTTGCACCACGTCCTCAGCATCCTCTTTGTTGTGCAGATAGCGTTGAGCCACCAAGGTTAGTGACGGCTGCAATGTCTCTGTTTCTTGCTTAAATTCTTCTGCGGTCATTTTTTCAGATTCTTCGACAGTTTATTTGTCTATTTAAAACTTATTCAATTCGGTAGCATCAACATTTGTCACGCCGTTATTTTCGAAAGTCGTGTCATCTGCAGTTCCCTTGACTGTGATTTTAGACGAACCACTTGATTCTATATATAGTTTTTCACAATCCACAGTCATGTCTATTTTGCTCATACCACTACCATGAATCTCTGCATTTTTTCCCTTGAAGCTGCCGTTTATCTTGCCTGCTCCACTAATATCCAAGCTTAGTTCATTGGCTGTAATGGTCACATTATTGGTGGCAGAGCCACTACATTTTTCCTTATAGGATGCTGCATTCACGGTTCCATTGAGTTTGCTGGAACCACTATTGCGCAAACTAAATATATTTTTTGTCTGAAATGGAATATCAATTTTGCTAGCTCCACTATTATAAATACTAACCTCTCCAGCCACAACACTTCCTTCTGGATATCTAAAAGAACCATTATTGTCAATGTTCACGTTTTGCACATTGTCGATTGTAGCATTTACAGTTTGTGCTCCACTATTTCTGAAATTGATACTCTGTCCTTCTATCACTTGTGCCGAGAATTTTAATGCGCCACTATTTTTCACATTCAGGTTGGTTATTTTCCAAGAGCCTGTTTTGAAGGTGAAAGAACCACTATTGTTCAAACTCACAAGATTAGGAGCTGTTATATGGAGTACAGTACCTTTTTTAATATTGATAGACTCGTGCTGATACTCTTTCTTAAGTTTTATTTTTAGCGCATTGTTTTCTACATAAAAGTTGAAAATATCATAGGCCTTTTGGCTTCCCTCAAAGATTACATTGTAGTGGGTTCCCTGAGTATAATGTACCTCTACTGCATAACTGTTATCTATGGCGGTAAAGTTGCTGAGTTTAAGATCACGCTTTATAACAGACTCTTCTTTGTCATTGTAAGTTGAGACACGATAAGAATCCCCCTTTACGGTAGCTTTATGGCTACCGCAAGCTGTAATTGGAAGCAATGCGACAAGCACCGTTGCAATCATAATTTTTGTTTTCATACTCTTTTGTTTTAAAATTGTTTATTTTAATATCTCTGCTCTTATTACGCAAGAAAGAGGAAAGTGTGACACAAAAATACAAATATTTTTCAGAAAAATGTAGATTTTAGCCTTATTACAGCTTTTTAATACTCTCTTTTGCGCCCTTTCTGACTTTTTTCCTTAATTTTGCAGAGAATTCAGACATTAAGAACAGAATGAAATATTTATTATTCTCAGATATTCATGGTTGCTTGCCAACCTTAGAGCGTGCGCTCGACTTCTTCGAGGCGCAAAAGTGTGACATGATGTGCATCCTGGGCGACATCCTCAATTATGGTCCTCGCAATCGCATTCCTGAGGGAATTGACCCAAAGGGAATTGTGGAGCGACTCAACAACATGGCAGACAAGATTGTTGCAGTACGTGGCAATTGCGATGCGGAGGTAGATCAAATGTTGCTCGACTTCCCCATCATGGAAACCTATACGTTGCTTGTAGATAATGGGAAGCGCTACCTTCTTACCCATGGTCACATATATAATAAGGAGAACATGCCAAAGGGTCCTTACGATGCCATTCTCTATGGACATTCTCATCTCTGGGAACTATCTCATGTAGAAGTGCCATCCCTACAGGAAGGCAAGGCGCCTATTCTGCGTGCCGTATGCAACACAGGAAGTATTACTTTCCCAAAGGGAGGAAATCCTCCAACCATCGCAACACTCGAAGATGGTCATTTCCAAATGTACAATTTCGATACCTTGGAGGTGATGGCAGAAATGGATGTTTGAAAAAAGTAAAAAGGTAAAAAGGTAAAAGAGCCTTTACTATTAAATTTGGAATCTATGATACAAGAATATCAAATCAGAATTCTGCCAGAACAGGCAGCCAGCGAGGAAGGCATCAAACGCTATCTCTCCAAGGAGAAAGGGTTGGACGTAAGAACACTAAACCAAGTGAGAGTGCTCAAGCGAAGCATTGATGCCCGCCAACGCACCATCTACGTCAACCTGAAAGTGCGTGCCTATATCAATGAATTTCCACAAGACGACCAATATGTCCACACGGAATATCCTGATGTGAGCAGTCGTCCTCGTGTCATCGTGGTGGGAGAGGGACCTGGTGGTCTTTTTGCCTCTCTACGTCTCATTGAGTTGGGCTATCGTCCTATCGTATTGGAGCGTGGTAAAGACGTGCGCGAACGCAAGAAAGACCTTTCCAATATCACTAAGACACAAAAGGTGGATGGCGAAAGCAACTATTGCTTTGGTGAAGGTGGAGCTGGCGCTTATAGTGACGGCAAGCTCTATACACGCAGCAAGAAACGTGGCAATGTAGATAAGATTCTCAATGTGTTCTGTCAGCATGGTGCCAATACCAACATCTTGGCTGATGCCCATCCACACATAGGAACCGACAAGTTGCCTCGTGTCATTGAAAACATGCGCAATACCATCATCCGTTGTGGAGGAGAGGTGCATTTCCAAACAAAAATGACTCGCTTCATCCTGGAGAGTGAAAAGACGGGAAGCTCAGATGCTACTGCCACCGACCGAGTGATAGGTGTAGAAGCCATCAATCTAAACACTGGAGCAGAAGAGACCTATCGCGGTCCTGTGATTCTCGCCACAGGCCACAGTGCCCGCGACGTGTATCGCTATCTCGCTTCTGCCAAGATTGAAATCGAAGCCAAAGGCATTGCTGTGGGCGTGAGATTGGAGCATCCTTCTGAACTCATCGACCAGATACAATATCACAACAAGAATGGGCGTGGCAAGTATTTGCCTGCAGCCGAATACAGTTTCGTTACTCAAGTAGAGGGACGTGGCGTGTATAGCTTCTGCATGTGTCCGGGTGGTTTTGTTATTCCAGCTGCCACTGGTCCAGAGCAGTTGGTAGTAAATGGTATGAGCCCTAGCAATCGTGGCACCGCATGGAGTAATTCGGGTATGGTGGTGGAGACACATCCTGAGGATGTAGAGCAATTTGTAAAAGACCATTCTGCCGAATTGGAGCAGCTCGAAACAAAGGGACAAGAGGATTCTTCACCTTTCACTCCTCATGCTTCACTCCAAATGATGTACTTCCAGCAAATCTTGGAAAAACAATGTTGGCAACAAGGAAACATGAAGCAGACGGCACCTTCGCAACGCATGGCCGACTTCGTGAACAATCGTCTCAGCTACGACTTGCCTAAAAGTAGTTATGCGCCAGGACTGATAAGCAGCCCTCTCCATTTCTGGATGCCTGGCTTTGTAAGCAAGAGACTGCAGGAAGGCTTCAAGACATTTGGCAAGAATGCACATGGATTTCTCACCAACGAGGCCATTCTCATTGCCACCGAGACGCGCACCTCATCACCTGTACGTATCATCCGCAACCGTGAAACCCTCCAGCATGTGCGCATTCAGGGGCTCTTTCCATGTGGCGAAGGAGCAGGTTATGCAGGTGGTATTGTTTCCGCAGGTGTGGATGGAGAACGTTGTGCTGAGATGTGCGCCGAACACCTGAAGGCAATGAAGTAAGCAACAGAAAAAAGAATAAGAAAAACGGCTATTAGAAATGTCTAGAAAATGAAGAAACTATTGGTTATCGCACTATTGATGACATCGGTATTGCAAGCTTCGGCTTACGACTTTCTCAGGGCCGTCAAGGATTCTATCCCTGGAGGCTATAATTTCTGGGTATATACCCCTGTAGATTACTTCTATTCACAAGAGCAAACACCTGTCATCATCTTTCTGCATGGCGCTAGTTTATGCGGAAGAAATCTCGACCGAGTGAGACGTTACGGACCGCTCGATGCCATCGTGAAGGGTAGGGACATTGATGCTCTTACGCTAGTGCCACAAAACCCAGGAGGAGCATGGAGTCCCAAGAAGATTATGGACATGCTCGACTGGGTGAAGAAAAATTATGCTTGTGACACCACACGCGTCTATGTGTTGGGCATGAGCCTAGGAGGATATGGTACTTTGGATCATTCATGGCACAGCCGACCGAGCCGTACCCATCAAACAATCCAAGGTTGTGGTGGAGAAATTGCAGCAAGGAGGCAATGACTCACGCTTGCGCTACGATTGGCTACAAGGAGCCAACCATGGTGCTCTGGCACGCATTTCCTATCTGAAGAAAACTTACGAGTGGCTTTTCTCGCATAGCCTCGCAGATAAGAATCGCCCCGTCAATAAAGATTTCGACATTGGGCTAAGCGATTTGAGAAAAGCCTATCAAGACGTGAATCGCAATGCACCTGCCTCGGAATTGATAGATGGCCCAAGCGTCATCAAGGGCGAGGGACATGAATATTAAAACAATTTTGACTTTCCGAAGATTGGGATGCCTTATGACAATTTCGTCATATGGTATCCCAATCTTTTTAATTCCATGGCCGCTCCCATGAGATACATTTGATGAAGCGCTGCTATAAATCCACGGAAAGCATTCTCGGTGCCTGGCTCCAATCCTTGGTGGCAAAGAAGATTATACGTGCGAGAGGCACATTCTGCCACTACCGATGCCATTTGTTTGTGAACTGTCTCATCCAGCAAAAGAACTTTCTCGCAGATGTAGTCATCCATATGGTCGAAGTCGATACGATCACGCAAATACTTATACAAATCTTCCACCTGGCTATACAGCTCCCAATCCTCATCCCAATACTTGGCTACAGCCATCCCCACAAACATAATCCAACCCAAGGAGACGGTAGGGTATTGAGTAAACTCGCGCATGGCATCAGGCAAATAACTTTCACCTATCTTAGGCCAAAGTTCGTCAATGTCTGGAGCCTCTGGCAAGTGTTCGTCAACTTGACGAACTGAGGTTAAATACTGATGTAGGTCTTGCTTGAAAACTAATTCTATATTACTCATGATTTATTGTTTTATATTCTTTTAAAGTTGCAAAGTTAAAACATTTTTTGGAGTTATACAAATATTTTTCAAAAAACTAAAAATAAGGTACAAATAACACTTTTTTCGAGAATTTAGAGACTGATTTTAGCTTAAAAACAACATTTAATATTAAATTACAACAAAAAATGTCCTAAAATACAACGAAATTACACCATGCCGAAATGTGATTTTTCCTAATTTTGCAATCGAATTTTAAACTTAAAACGTAATCAATTATGAAACTAAAGACAACATTATTAGGAATGCTTCTCATGGCAACATCACCAATGGCAGAAGCACAAAACCCACAAAAAGGTGACTATGGTTATTTATACTGCCATATGAGTGGGCGAGGGGAATGGACAGCTTATGCTATTAGTCGAGATGGCGTTAATTATCATGATTTATTAAATGGTGATTCAATCTTTAGTGCTTACAAATTAGCAGGAATTGAAGGTGGCACACGTGATGCTTTTATTTGTCGTCGTCATGATGATAAGGGCTATTTGATGGTTACAACAGACATGAAAGTAGATGTAAGCCAAATATGGTACAATTACGGCATTAATTTGCTTACTAGTGATGATCTTATCCATTGGAAATCCACGACTTTCGATTTTCGTAAGGGTAATGCTATTTTTTCAGATCCCCAGTCTCCAGACTTCTATCAAGACTATTCGCAAATATGCCGCGTATGGGCACCTCAAATAATTTGGAATCCTAATTACAAATGGGATAATGGAAAAAAAGGTGGATACATGATATATTATTCTGTATTAAATAAGGCTGAAGATAAATATGATCGAGTATTCTACTCGTATGCAGATGAGACATTTACCACTATCACAAAACCACAATTGCTTTTTGATTGGGGATATGCAACTATAGATGCCGACATTAATTATCTACCAAGTGATGGAAAGTTTCATATGATGATTAAAAAAGAAGGGGGCCAACGAGGTATTTTTACTTCAACTTCCCCAAAATTGGAAGGTCCCTATCCAAAACCTGATGATCATGATTATGTCAAATTTGAAGGTAACAAAATGTGTGAAGGTGCTTCTGCATTCCAATTAGCAGGTGATGAAACATGGCGTGTGGCTTATGTGGAGTATTCTTCTCATCCTGCCAAATATCGTATCTGTAAAGCAGACAAATATCTACGGAACTTTCATTCACCAGAGGATATAAAGGGAGTAGATGCACCACAGCATGGTTCTTTCATGCGATTAACCAAAAAGGAATACAACCGTTTACAAAAATGGAGCGACACTATACAAAAAAAATAAAACAAGAATGAATCTATTATATAAAATAACGGGAATAGCCGTGATCGGAATAATGACAGGAAGCGCTTTTGCTATGGCTCAAACTATTTGGTTGAAGAAATCAGCTCCTGCGCTCAGTAATATTTTCCATATGGGACAGATGACAAATCCATTTGGAGAAACATTTGAAAGTGATTCAAAAGGAATATTGCTGAATGGGCAACCTATTATTCCTGTAATGGGTGAATTCCATTATGCGAGATGCCCAGAAGCCAGATGGCACGATGAATTAATGAAAATAAAAGCTGGTGGTGTAAGTATTGTTGCGACCTATATTTTTTGGATTCATCATGAAGAAGAAAAAGATATATTCAATTGGAGTGGTCGAAGAAATCTTCGCCATTTCATTGAAGAATGCCAAAGAGTTGGGTTGCATGTCGTTTTACGTGTAGGGCCGTTCTGCCACGGAGAATGCAGAAATGGTGGTATCCCAGAGTGGCTTGTGGATACAAGCTGTAAACTACGCTCAACAGATTCTGTCTTTATGAGAGCCACAGACAAATGGTTTGGACAGATTGCAGCACAGGTGGATGGGTTGTTATGGAAGGATGGAGGTCCAATAATAGGCATACAAGTGGAAAATGAATGTCATGGACCATGGGACTATATGATGGCACTTAAGCAAATCCTTGTCAAAAAAGGTCTTGATGTGCCATTATATACCCGAACAGGATGGCCACAAATGATGGGTAAGGTCTCTTTCGGAGACATACTTCCTTTATATGGGGATTATGCTGATGGTTTTTGGGACAGAGCCATGACAGATATGCCAGGAGAATATCCTTTAGGATTTACCTTTAAATCTTCACGCTTATCTACAGTTATAGCTTCTGAACAAATTAAAAATCAGAGTAAAACAATGTCAACATCCGATTATACTTATCCTTATTTCACTTGTGAACTCGGAGGAGGCATGATGACAAGTTATCATCGGCGCATAAATATCTTTGACAAGGATGCATTAGCTTTAGCAATCTGTAAAGTGGGAAGTGGAAGCAATTTGCCAGGTTATTATATGTATCATGGCGGTACCAATCCAGATGGAAAGCTATCTACGATGAACGAACAACAGGCAACAAAAGTTACAAATTGGAATGAATTGCCTGTAAAAACCTATGATTTTCAAGCACCTCTAGGAGAAGTAGGGCAAGTAGGAGCAAGCTATCCTTGGCTTAGAAGGTTTCACTATTTTTTAAGCCAATTTGGTAGTGAATTGAGTAGAATGGACGCACAGATAGATACAACTTGGTATAGTGTGAGAAGCAATGGAGAAAATGGGTTTTTATTTATAAACAATTATGTAAGAATGGGCAACAACGAGCCTCGTAAAAATGCAAGATTCAAAATGATGACAGTTACAGGAAAGCAGATAGTATTTCCTAAGATGGATATTCCTGCAGGAACTTCATTTTGTATGCCTTTCAACATGAAGATAGGCGAGGCTACTCTAGAATATGCTACAGCTCAACCCATGTTTATTGTGCATGGTAAGAAACCAACTTTGGTCATGGCTGCTATCAAAGGAATCAAGCCAAAACTAAAATGGGCAAAAGGTAGCAACTTAGACAAGCTTGAAGTGAAAATCCTAGACGAAAGCACTTCGCTCTTGGCTCAGAAAATAAATCTTGGCAATCGAGACACCTTGCTCTTCAGCAAGGATATTGTGTGGAAAGAAAATTCTAGGTTAATGCATGAGCACTGGCAAGAAACAGAAACGTTGAATGTAAGGTTCAAAAAAGCTAATCAAGGAAAAAGAGTGGTAAATATGGGTAGTCAGAATGTAGCAGAACAACCTAGTGATAAAGATTTTGAAGATGCTGCAGAGTGGGAAATAGAAATGCCATCAATCGGACATGGCGTTAATGCTGACGATGTCATACGTATCGATTATGAAGGCGATGTTGCAAGGCTATATGCTGATGACAAACTTATAACAGACAACTTTTATAATGGCAAATCTATGTGGGCTAGAGTATCGGAATTGGCGGGGCATAGAATTACAATCAAGATTCTTCCTCTCTATCAAGATTATCCCATCTATCTGCAACCTGCTCAACGCAAACTATTACATCAAACAGGCAAGCTTCTATCTCTAAAGAAAGTTATGCTTATACATAGAACTGTAAGCTCTATGAACTAATTAAAATATAATTATATACCTAATTAAAAATGTAAATTAATATGAATGACAAGAAAAACTTAATGAAACGAGTGCTGTTACCAATCACAGCATGCTCGATGATGTCGTTTGTACCTATGCATTCCCTTCATGCAAGTGAAATCAGCCAGATGGTAGAGCAACAACGTACCATTACGGGTAAAGTGGTAGATGGCAATGGTGATGAGGTTATTGGTGCAACCATCAAAGTATTAGGCACAACAACACAGGCCATTAGTGATCTTTCTGGTAATTTTATTATTGCAGCTCCAGCCAACGCAACTTTGGAAATCAATTATATTGGTTTTCAGACAACAAAGGTTAATATTGGTAATAAGAAAACTTTAAGCATTACTATCACAGAAGATGATAAAATGCTTGACGAAGTTGTTGTTGTAGGCTATGGTACTTCACGTAAAAAAGATCTTACTGGTGCTGTGTCTTCAGTCCGTGCCAAAGATTTAAATACAGTTAGTTCCTCTAGTGTTAGTCAAATGCTACAAGGTAAGGTGTCGGGTATGAGTGCTATTCAAGGGAGTGCTCAGCCTGGAGCTTCTATCAAAATCAATATTCGTGGTGCAGTTTCTCCTAATGGTAGCAATAGCCCATTATATGTCATTGATGGTGTGCCTATTCAAAACAACACAACTGCCGATCCTGGCATTTTTGGTGGATTTGACAATAAGACGGGGGTAAGTCGTGACCCACTCAATACTCTTAATCCTAATGACATAGAAAGTATTGATGTGTTGAAAGATGCGTCAGCTGCAGCTATCTATGGTGCATCAGCTGCTAATGGTGTCGTTATCATTACCACAAAGAGTGGCAAGGTAGGTAAGGTGAAGGTTGATTACCGTTCCACTTTAACTGCGCAAATTCGAAAAAACTATCCAGAGGTACTTGACGCAAAAAGCTTCCGTGAGCAAGCCAATTTTTGGACAAAAGAGTACTATTTATTCAAGAATAACATGGGGGCTTTTGGCGATGTTCCAGAGGACCTGAGTGGATATACTCCTGTATTTGATGATGTAAATGGCTATACAGCCAATACGAAGTGGATAGACGAAGTAAGCAGACAAGGCTTTATTATCGACCAAGATGTATCGGTAAATGGAGGTAGTGAGAAAACGAAATATTATTTCTCATACAATTACTATGGTAACCAAGGTATGCTCAAACAATCAGACATGAAACGCCACACTGTTCGTCTAAACATTGACCAAGAGTTTAGTAAGAGAATAAAAGCAGGTGTTAAATTTACATACTCAAACCTCTCTGCTTCTAGTACATCTACGGGTAGCGCAGGTAAGGGCGATAATATGTTGCTCAATGTATTCCGTTTTGCTCCAGATGTCCCAGTGTATGATGAAGATGGTAAATACTCTCGCTCATATAATAAATTATTTAATAATCCAGCATCTTATTCAGATATAGCTGATGAAACGACTACTGATAGAATTTTTGTTGCACCGACTATTGAAGTAAAATTGCTTAAGGGATTATCTCTCAAAGGAGTAGGAGGTTTTGACCAAACCTCTACACAACGTAATTTTCACATTCCTGTCAAAGCTATGTACACATCAGAAATAGAAGGTTTTGTGAGCATGGGACAATCAAAGGTGCAAAACATCAGTGGCGAATCTTTCCTAAATTATGACAAGGTGTTTGGAGGAATTCATCATCTATCTGGAGTCTTAGGCGTGGGATATTACAAAACTATTAGCTATGGATTTGGACTAGCTGGTTCAGGATTCTTTACAGATGCCTTTGGATATAATAATGTGGGGATTGCATCCAATAAAGACAAGGAAGCCATTAGCTCCTGGCGTACAGAACGTACAAAATTGTCACAGTTTGTTAGATTAAACTATTCTTTGATGGATAAATATCTGATTTCAGCAACAGCTCGTCGAGACGGTTCCAGTTATTTTGCAGAAAACAACAAATGGGGTATTTTCCCATCAGTTTCTGTTGCATGGCGAATCAGTGAGGAGAAATTCTTAAAGGATAAAACTCCACTGAGTGATTTAAAATTACGTATTGGATATGGTGCCGTGGGTAATGAGAATGTACTCGGAACTAACTCTATGTCACTCTACAAGAGTGGATACAATTACCTTATAGGTTCTAGCATGCAAACAGGTTTGGCGCTGACTCAGGTGGCTAATCCTAACTTGAAGTGGGAAACAGATTATACAACCAATATAGGTCTTGATTTCGGCTTGTTCGATCAGCGCCTTACTGGTTCTATCGAGTATTTCCACCGTGGTGCCAAAGATTTGCTTGATTATCAACAGTTGCCAGCCAACAATGCGGTAGGTCGTGTAGCTGCTAATATCGGTGAAACTCAAAGCAAGGGTTTTGAGCTTGCATTGGTAAGCCATAACATCACTAACCAAAAGTTCACATGGGAAACTAATTTCAATCTCTCTTATTTCAAAGCTAACTGGGTGAAAAGAAATCCAGAAGTGGCTTTGGCTGACTATATCGGAGAAAAAGATGATATTGACCAAATTTACGGTTGGAAGACTGATGGTATCATCCGTTCTAAGGAGGATATTCCAAGTTATATGCCTGAAGCTAAAGTTGGTAATATCAAATATGTAGATATTAATGGAGATGGCGTGCTTGATTCTAAAGACGTGGTAAAGTTAGGAAACTCTACCCCTCGTTGGTATGCGGGACTAGGGAATTCTTTGTCGTGGAAAGGCTTTGATTTAAATTTCTATTTCTATGGCGCTTTTGGAATGAAGAAAGCCCAAGGTCAATTGCCTGATGCGGATATTATCGGTAATCATGGAAATGCTCCAAGCAATACTTATGTAAGAATTTATGATGTATATAGTGTGCAAACTGGTAAAGGATGCTTGCCTGGTATTGCGACGAATGTATATGACAACAGCAATCCTACGGGTACTCATGACTTCTACCTGATGAATGGCTCATATATCAAATTAAAGAGCATCACTTTGGGCTATGCTTTGCCACAAAGTATCTTTATGAAGAGCAATTTCATTAAGAGCTGTCGCTTCTTCTTGGATGCTCAAAATGTGTTCACAATTACCTCATACAAAGGTTTTGATCCTGAGCTTGCAACAGATTTACCTTATCCACAAGCTGTTTCTCTTTCCTTTGGTTTTAATTTGGGATTCTAAATGTTTAATATATATTTTAAGACAATTATAATATGAAAAAATATAATCTGATAATGTTGGCGGCAGTTTTAATAAGTGCTAGTTGTACATTGTTGACATCATGTGATAGCATGTTGGAAACCAAAAACTATGGCGATATGTCTCCTCAAAACTTCTTTAAGTCAGAAGGCGATTTAGATGCGGCAGTTACAGGCCTTTATCTTCCATGCACAACCAATTGGGGATATGGTGATGGCGGAACAGGAAAATGGTATAATGCCCTTTTCAATTCTGACATGGGCTCATATCTTTGCGCTGGCATGGTTTCTACAGATATCATGTGTAATTATTCCGTTAATGAATGGGATCAATTTACTATAGGTCCTTCCTATGGCGGTGCATTGAACAATACGTATAATATAATTCGCTTTGTGGCTCGTGCCACAGATGTTATCAATCAGATAGAAAATAGTAATGGAGCTACAGAGACTATATGTTTGCGTAAGATAGCTGAGGCTAAGACATTACGAGCTTTCTATATGTACACTTTGCTTGACTTCTTTGGACCTGTAAATGTGAAACTTGATCCAGATAAACTATATGACAACACTATAGAGCCTCGTCCTGACAATGCTACATATGTAAATTATATAGAAAAGGATCTTAATGATGCCATTTCTACAGAGTCTTTCCCTAACAAATATAATGACGATGCCAACAATTGGGGACGTATGTCTAAAGCTATAGCCTATGGCATCAGAATGCGCCTTCATTTGCATGAGAAAGATTATCAGGCAGTAAAGCAAGATTGTGAGAAACTGATGTCTATGGGTTTTTCATTGATGAACAACTATGAAGACGTGTTCAATGAAGATCGAAATACAGAAAGCATTTGGTCCATACCATCCAATACAGCCTCAGACAATTTCTATGTGACAGAAGTATTGCCTAGTGATTTCAAAAAAGGTTATTTTGCTAATGGCAAGTCATATATACGTGGTGATGAAAAAGCTTATTTGGCAGGATGGCAATTCTATTGCATGCGTTGGTCTTTTTATGATACATTTGAAGAAGGGGATGTTCGCCGAAATACCATCATTACATCTTATGATACCAATGATGGAAAGACTAAGAAACGAGATGATATGAAAGGAGCTATTCCTATAAAATTTACAAATTCGGCCTTTTATAATTATGGTTGTCAGAAAGCACATCCTGTGATTCGTTATGCAGATGTCCTACTTGCATATGCTGAGGCAGAAAATGAATTGAATGGTCCTACAGCTTCTGCTATTAATGCTTTGAAACAGGTCACCGATCGTGCTCATGTTACAATTCCAACTACGGCAACAAATTCCAAGGAGTCGTTACGAGATTACATCTTGCTAGAACGTGGACATGAACTCTTTGCCGAGGGCGAACGGCGCCAAGATTTGATTCGACATGGAGAATACATCAAACGTGCTCGTGAACGTGGCAATAATGCTAAGGATTATCAGGTACTATACCCAATACCTCAGTTCGCAATCACTGAAGCAGGTGGCATTCTTAAACAAAATGAGGGTTATACAGAATAATTTTCTAACGTAAATATTGTTTTATTAAAACTTTTCTGTATTTTTGTAATCCATAAAAAATAAACATATACGTAGTAAGATTAAAAGTATGATGAAAAAGGATAAGTTGTTAAGAAAAGTAGTTCTTTTGTGTATCGGATTGCTTACAACTGTTACATCAATAAAGGCGGATTACCTTCCTTTTCGAAAGATTGATGTAAGTAACGGTTTGTTAAACAATCAACTATGGACAATCCAGCAATTGGAAGATCATACTTTCTTAATAGCTTATCCTTATGCTTTTACTTTATTTGATGGGGCACATAGCCATATCTGTAGGTTTGATACAAAAGACACATACTATATTAACGGGTTTGAAGCTAGGTCATTCCGTGATAGAAAAGGGCGTATATGGTTGAAAAAATATACTTCTCTGTTTGTGTATGATCCGAGAGTAAAATCTTTTGTCTTTAATATTCAAAATCTATGGCAGGAGAGTGGGGTTGGTAAAATAGACGATGTTTTATTTGATAGAGATGGTAACGCTTGGTTTTATGCTGACAGAAAAATATATTTTTATGACTGGAAGCATAAGGCTTCTATGGTATATGCTTCAAGTCGTCAGGAGAGCAAAGATGGCATCATACCTGTGCATGTGGTGAAGAATGGTATTTATGCAATGATTGTTTTCTCTGATGGTACAATTCGGCGCTTTTGTGGAGAAAAGTTAGTTGCTGTTGACACAAATTTTACGAATGCCAATTTGCCTTTTCTTGAAAGGGCCTCTATCGTAGTTGACAATGCACGTGTTCTTCTTGGTATCGGTTCGAAGCAAGGAGGATTGGTCTTGTATAATATCAAGACAGGTCAATATCAAATACTAGATAATTCTCTATCTCATTTTATCAATATATTGCGTAGCCCAGAAGGGGATATTTACATAGTTTGCCCTTATGAGATTATTGTATATTCTAAGGAGTTTCTAATGAAGAGTAGAATACAAGGAATAAACGCTTATCGCACTTTTGAATCACAAGCTATAAGTTCTGCAACATTTGATTGGCAAGGTGGACTTTGGGTAAGTACTTTTCTTGGCGGTATTTATTATTATCACCCAATGTCTTCACGCACTGTTGCTCACTCTGCTAAAATAGACAAAGCAGATAATAGACATTTACTCACTTCTATTCTTGATGGTGGAGCAAAGTCTTTGTTATACACAACAATTACTGACCTTATACGCTATGATATTTCTAAAAATGAGGAACAAATACTATATCATGATCCTTCAGTGTCCATATTGTCTATGTCAAAAGATGCCGTAGGGAGAATATGGCTAGGAACCCGACAAGGAATAATCTGTTTAATTCATGGGCAAATAGAAAAATATAATGCCAATAATGTAAAAAATACTCCAATCAAGGAATCATTAAGCCGGTTTGCCCTTGCAGTTGGTGACAAAGTATATTGTAGTATGGGTGGGCACACCATCGGTTGGATAAATTTAAGAAACCGTGAATTTCATACAATTCCAATAGAGAAATACATCCATCCTATACGGCAAGACTTTTGGAATGCAGCTTATGATAAGCGACACCATAAAGTTTTGTTTGCTGGGGGCAATTGTATCATTTCCTATGATGAAAAAACGAATAAAGTTGTAGAACTCACTCAGTTTTTGAAAAAACAAAATTATGCATTTTCGCATGCTAATCATATCATGGTTGATGGAAAAGGAAGATATTTTATATCCTCACAAGAGGCACTTTATATTATGACTCCTTATGGCAATATACATAGCTATACTACTGCCGATGGATTACCTTCTGGTTCCATTTGTGCCACAGCAGAAATGGCTAATGGTTGGTATGCCATAACAACTTCTACAGCTATCGCAACCTTTTACATTGACGATAATCAGCAGATACATGTACGACGATATGACATTTCTCATCTCATGGATGGAAATGACTTGACAACAGGCAATTTAGTTGTTAAGTCAGGAGCCTTATGGTGTGCGTCTATAGATGGTTTTTACGGTGTACTATCAAATGCAAATATTTCAAATTTCAGATATAAGGAAAAATTTATTCCGTCATTAACAGGAATAACTGTAATGAACAAGGAAATTCCTATTGATGGATATTTGTTAGGCAACCAAATTGTCTCGTATGAAAATAAACACATACATTTAAAATATAATGAGAATTTTATAGAACTTAATTTTTCTGCCTGCAATTATATAGATATGTCACAAACCACTTATAGGTATCAGCTTGATAAGGTTGATCGTGAATGGATAGAACGTAATTCAGAGAATGGGGTATTAAAAGTCGCCTATACAAATCTATCACCAAGCAAATACAAATTGAAAATACAAGTTTTGGATAAACAAGGATACTGGACGCCATCTACTATATGGACTATAGAGATAGATCCTCCTTTATGGTTCTCTTGGTGGGCCATCTTGCTTTACATAATAACAGGCATAGGGCTATTGTACATAACCTATAAAATATGGAAAGATCGCCACAGTTTGCTGATGAAACTAAAAGAAAAACGCAATCATTTTCTTATTCAGGCTCAAGAAGTAAAAGCTGAAGATATGGAAATAACATCGGAAGATGAACTCTTCCTTAAAAAGGCGGTAAAATTCGTGGAAAATAATTTGCAAAATGCTGATTATAACGTTGAGGCACTCAGTACAGATATGGCCCTCAATCGTTCCCATTTCTATCGCCGCTTGAAAGCTATCAGTGGACAGGCTCCCACAGAGTTTATACGAACAATTCGCTTGCGCCGTGCAGCTCAGTTATTGAGTGAGAGTGGTATGACAATTTCGGAAATTACCTTCCTATGTGGTTTTAACTCGCCAGCATTCTTTCGTAAGTATTTTAAGGACGTATATGGAATGACTCCTTCTGAGTATAAGGCGAAACAGGAAGAAAATGATGAAACTTGAAAAAAGTTTAAAGAAAAATAGCTAAAAATTTGGTGGGATGAAAAAAATATTATACCTTTGCAACCGCTTTTGAAAAGGAAACATTACAGGATGCACCCTTAGCTCAGTTGGTAGAGCAACTGACTCTTAATCAGTGGGTCTAGGGT
>CAVKNU010000041.1:0-18592 GCA_963657465.1 Lachnospiraceae bacterium | reverse complement strand
TGAGGAACACGAGCAACCAGCACTCGAATACCAACCAGTTGGTCTGCCAGAACCATGCTGTGCAGTCCCAGAATGCACCGTCCATAGTGGCCTTACCAGTATCGGTGATAACATTGGTTACCAAACGAAGCATACCGATGAGGAAACCTGTAATCATGGTATATTCACCAGCCTTAGGAGTAATCTTCTTGAAGAAAATACCCATGGCAAATACAGCTACCATTGCAGGAGCGAGAAGTGACTGGATACCCTGAAGGTAGTTGTACAATGTATCCATCTTCATCATGATAGGCAACCAAGCGAAACCAAGGATTACGACTACAACTGTAGCTACACGACCTACGAATACATAGTGAGCCTCAGACATACCCTTCTTCAATGGCTTATAGAAGTCCTCTGTGAAGAGGGTAGCACAGCTATTGAAGAATGCTGCCAAAGAAGCAACAAGTGCGCAGATGAAACCGATGGTTACGATACCCTTGATACCTGCTGGCAATACGCTCTTAACCATGATGGCGAAAGCAGCATCAGTATTCTCCATAGAGATAGCACCCTTCTGAGCCAAAGCTGCAGCAATCATACCAGGAATCAAGAACATGAAGCAAGGGAGAACCTTGAAGAAACCTGCTGCGATAGTACCACGACGAGCACGCTTCATAACCTCCTCATTCTTCTCGCCTGGAACCTGACCGAGTACACGCTGTACGATGTGCTGGTCGGTACACCAATACCAGAAACCAATGATGGTAGCACCAATGAATACTACAAAACCAGGATACTCCTGATACATAGAGTCACCTGCCTCCCAGTGGAACATGTGGGTAGTACCATAGCCGTTGTTCAACTTACCGCAATAGTCCATCATGTCTGCCCAACCTGCAGAAATGCTTCCACCACCTAAGGCAGAGAGACCGAGGAAGAGAACCAAGAAGGAACCGATTACAAGGATAGGAGTCTGGATAGTAGAAAGTGTCATCACACCCTTCATACCACCAAATACGGTGAAGATGGTAGTAAGGATAATCAAACCGATGGCACCAACCCAGAAGTTCAAGCCCCAGAGGTATTCAAAGAAAATACCACCTGTAAGAGCTGTAACACTCACCTTGGTAAGGATGTATGCTACGAGAGTGATGATAGAAAGCCATGAACCTGTGCGCTGTGTGTAGCGGAACTTCAGGAAGTCTGGCATAGTGATAATCTTACCCATCTTATTGATGAGCAACTGATAGAATGGTACGAACAACCAACCCAAGATGAGGATCATCCATCCCTGCATCTCCCAGTGTGCCATACCAACACCACTCTTGGCACCGGTACCAGCCAAACCAACAAGGTGCTCAGAACCAATGTTGGCTGCAAATATAGCCATACCAATTACATACCATGGCTCACCTTTACCAAAAAGATAAGCTGAAGAGTCTTCGCCCTTCTGGGCCTTTCTGTCTTTCACAATCGCATGATATACTGCCCATATCACGCCGATTACACCAATGGCGAGTACAGCCCAGTCAAGCCATACGAATTCTGTTGAATTCCAATTCATAATTTTTTAAAAGATTGTTTATTTGATTAATTGTTTATTTCTTTCTATTGGGATAGCCTTGATGTCCTTTCTCAAGACATCAAGGCACACTATTCTACTTTACGCTGAATTTATAAGCGAGGTGTGAATAATACTTCTCACCTGGTTTCAATGTAGCATCAGTCCAGCCCTGTACCTTCTGAGCAACCTTGGTAGGAGAGTCTGGATACTTCTGGCTCTCAAAGCATACGCTTACATGCTTAGGATACTTGATGCCATGCTTGCAAGCAATACCTGTGCCCTGGAAGTTACCGGTATAAACTTGAATACCTGGTTCATTGGTGAATACCTCAAGAAGAATGCCAGTCTTAGGAGAGTAGAGACTTGCACAAACAGTCTTGTCATCACCCTTGCCGTCTTTATAAGTATTCAAGCACCAGTTGTGGTCGTAACCAGTAGCATTCTTGATTTGGTCGAACTCGTAATCTACCTTCTTACCAATCTCTGTAGGAGTGCGGAAATCCATAGGAGTACCCTCTACATCCTTGATTTCACCCGTTGGAATATAAAGCTTATCTGCTGGAGTGAACTTGTCGGCATTGATGTACATCACCTGATCAAAACCTTCCTTAGAAGGGTCGCCATTCAAGTTGAAGTAACTGTGGTTGGTCATGTTGACAACTGTCTCTTTATCAGTTGTTGCACCAAACTCTATATCAAGCGTATTGTCACTCTTTACGGTATAAGTAGCTGTGGCTGTCACATTGCCAGGGAAACCATTCTCACCATCCTTTGCATTGATAGTAAATGTTACAGAAGAATCATTCTTGGCTGTAATGTCATAAACCTGATTCAACCAGCCTGTTGCGCCACCACCATGCAAGCAGTTGCCATTGTCGTTAGCCTTCAATTTATATTCTTGTCCGTTCAACATCAATTTGGCATCTTTGATACGGTTGGCATAACGACCTACAGAAGATCCATAATCTGAAGGGGAGTTAAGAGTGTCGGCATACTGATGGATGTTATCATAGCCCAAAACTACATCTGTAGGCTTACCATCCTTGTCTGGAACTGAAATGGAAACGACACGGCCACCATAATTGGTGAGGCATACTTCCATGCCATTTGCATTCTTAAGAGTTACCAACTCTGTTTTCTTACCCAACACAGTGGAATCGAAATCTGTAGGATTCAAACCAGATTGTGTTAAACTTGCGTTGTTGCTTGCAGTGCAAGCAGAGAGCATTGCAGTTGCAATTCCTGCTCCCAATACGAGGTTCTTAATGTTGTTCATTTAGGTTGAAGTTTTTTGTTGTTACTATATTTTGGGTGTAAAATTACAACTTTTTCTGATAAGTTGCGCTTTTTACTTAGTCTTTTTTCTTAAGATAGTGTATTTTTAACACTATTTGTATAAAAAAAGCCCGTAATGGATAAAATCATCATCCATCACGGGCTTAAAATTATGATATGAAAAGTCTTTTATTTTCTAATTAGCATACCTTGTGTGAGCCTTCAGAAATAACTACAGGATATACCTCTGGTTCATGACCGTACTTAGCTGCAAACTTAGCCTTAACGTCTGCAACGAAGTTATCATAGATGTCATCCTTAACCAAGTTGATGGTACAGCCACCAAAGCCACCACCCATGATACGGCTACCAGTTACACCGTCTTCCTTGGCAACGTCATTGAGGAAGTCAAGCTCTTCACAGCTTACCTCATACTCCTTGCTCAAACCATTGTGAGTCTCATACATCTTCTGACCAACAGTCTCATAGTCGCCCTTCTCAAGAGCATCGCAAACTGCCAACACACGGTCTTTCTCGCCCAATACGAAGTGAGCACGGCTGTAATCCTCTTCGCCAACTTCTGCACGAACCTCTTCCAACTGCTCCCATGTGCAATCACGAAGTGTCTCGAATTTAGCCTCAGGGTGCTTAGCTGCAATGTGCTTAACCACATTCTCGCAAGAGTTACGACGGTCGTTGTATGGAGAACCTGCCAACTCATGCTTTACCTTAGAGTTAACCAAGCAGAGCTTATAACCCTTAGGTTCGAATGGGAAATACTCAAACTCACGGCTGTTACAGTCGAGACGCATCAATTTGCCTTCCTTGCCAAATACAGACGCAAATTGGTCCATAATACCGCAATTTACACCAATGTATTTGTGCTCTGTAGCTTGACCTGCCAAAACGAGATCCCACTTAGAAACCTTGTTGTCACCGAAAAGGTCGTTCAAAGCAAAGGCAAAGCAGCTTTCAAGTGCCGCAGATGAAGACATACCTGCACCAAGAGGCACATCACCATAGAATGCAGCATTAAATCCTTTAACATCTACGCCTAAAGCTTTCATTTCCTGGCATACACCATAAATATAGCGTGCCCACGAAGCGCGTGGTCCTTCAGGATCATCAACCTTAAACTCTACACGATCCTTTAAATCAATAGAGTAGAGCATAACCGTGTTTGTGCCATTTGGACGGATTTCTGCCATAATACCTTTATCAACAGCACCAGGAAACACAAAACCACCATTATAATCTGTATGTTCACCTATCAAATTGATACGACCTGGTGACATATAAATGTTACCCGTTTTGCCATCAAAATGCTTGATGAAACGACTTCTTACTTTTTCAATATCCATAGTAATACTAGTTTAGATTGTTATTTTATTAAAGATTTGATTAATCTACAGGAATATTCTTGTTTACATTTTTGCAGCCTGCAACTGCATAGAAGAACATGTATGCCATTGATACCAATGGAACAATATAGCTAGCCATATAGCTTGCATTATCTGCAATGAAGTTTTGAACCAATGGCATCAAGCCACCGCCAACAACCATCATCATAAAAATACCAGAAGCTTGCGCTGTATATTTTCCAAGACCTTCTGTTGCAAGATTGAAGATTGAAGACCACATGATTGAGGTGCAAAGACCACAAAGAACTAGGAACATGGCTGAAATTGGCACAGTTACCATTTGGAAAGAAGAACCTGTAAATACTGGCATTTCTACAGTTGTTGATTTACCGAGAAGCACTGCCAACAATATAAAAATCATACCAGCGCCATTAGCGACAATCATCATTGTACGACTAGAAACTTTATCTGCTATAAAACTAGATAAAAGGCGACCTACCAACATCAACAACCAGTAAGTACCTGCAACAAATCCACCAATAGCAGCAGCATTAGCCAAAGCTGCACCATTGATAAAGCCACCACCATTAGCTGTTGTATCAGATATATAGAAGTTCAGTGTTCCAGGAATACCAACCTCAACGCCTACATATACAAAGATTGCAATAACACCAAGATTGAAATGACGGAATGCCCATGGAGAGTGCTCGAATACTGTTTTGTCTGTTGTCTTACCCATCTCAGGATCCTGAATAGGTATGAAGAGCAAACAAACAAATGCTGCCGCAAATACTGCAAGTGCAATGTAAAGCACTAAGTTTACATCTACCATCTTTGTGTTAGCAGTCACTGTACCGATGAGCGCACCAACAAGCATTGGAGTTAAAGTTCCAGATAAAGAATTCAATGTACCACCGATGAGATTCAACTGGTTACCACGATTTCCGCCACCGCCTAAAAGGTTCAACATTGGATTTACTACTGTATTTAAAATACATACTGCGAAACCAGAAATAAATGCACCAAACAAATATACAGAGAATCCTGATACATCGGCACCAAATTTGCCAGAAAGGAACTGTATGAAAACTCCTACGAAACCTGTTGCGATACCAGCCAAAGCTGTTTTTTTATAGCCTATTTTAGTAAGCAATTTACCAGCAGGGATACCCATGAAAAGGTAAGCTAAGAAGTTCATCGCATTACCAAGCATACCAATCATATTGGCACTACCGCTATCTGCGAATACATTTTTCCAAATAACTCCAATAGGAGCAGCCAAGTTCGTTACAAACGAAATCATTGCATAAAGAAACATCATCGTGATAATTGCGATGATATTGCCATTTTGTTTTTGGTTTTCCATCTTTTAATAGTTGATATTTTTAAATGTTATGTTTATACACTGTTAAAGGAGTGGAAGTCATTTTGGCTACCACTCCTATTTATAATGGTTATCTAAAGTCGATTATTTATCAACGCCAAACTTGTAGATTGTCTTCTGAGTGTAAGTCTCACCTGGTTTCAAGCGTACACTTGGGAAGTAAGGACGGTTTGGAGAATCTGGGAAGTGCTGAGCTTCGAAACAAACTGCACTTCTACGTGGGAATGTTGCACCATGCTGACCAGAGATACCTTCCAAGAAGTTGCCTGTGTACATTTGCATACCTGGTTCTGTCGTATAAACTTCCATGGTACGACAACTTACAGGATCCTTGATGCGAGCAGCAAAGCTCAACTCGCCCTCTTCTTTCTTGTTGAGTACAAAGTTATGGTCGTAACCTTGACCATTCTTGATTTGCTCGTTGTCAGCATCAATGTCTTGACCGATAGGCTTTGGCTTACGGAAGTCAAATGGTGTACCCTCAACCTTCAAAATCTCACCTGTAGGGATAGAAGTCTCATCGATAGGTAGGTAGAAGTCAGCATTCACTTCGCAAATGATGTTGTCGATAGTTGGAGTAGGGTTACCGATTCCCTGAATAGAGAAGAAACCATGGTTGGTCAAGTTAACAATAGTCAACTTATTGGTTGTAGCTTGATATTTGATAACCAACTCATTGTCATCTGTCAAGGTGTAAGCTACCCAAACATCCATCTCACCTGTAAAGCCTTCTTCACCATAAGGGCTTGTATATTTCAAAACAACAGCATTGTCACTCATACGTGTGGCATCCCAAACATGTGCATGGAATCCTGTAGGACCACCGTGCAAATGATTTTTGCCGTTATTGCAAGCCAACTGATATTCCTTTCCGTGTAAGGTAAACTTACCATCGCAGATGCGGTTTCCGTATCGACCGATAAGTACACTCAAGAAAGGCTCTGGAGAATTAATTACATCTTGGATGTTATCATGTCCCTGGATAAGGTTGGCATAGTTGCCATCTTTATCTGGCATCATGATAGCTACGATAGCACCACCATAATTGGTTACTGCAACTTCGTTACCTTGATTGTTCTTTAACACGAAGAGGTCAGTCTTCTTTCCATTTACAGTAGTCAGAAAATCTTCTCTTTTCAGACCACATTTATTCACTGGTTCTGCATTCATAATATCTCATTTTTTTTAGTTACTTCTATGTTTTAAAGTTATATCTGCAAAGTAACTAAAAAAAAACGAGTATTACAAATTTTTTTGCAACTTATTGATTTAAAAAAACAAAAAAAATATCAAGAGAGTAAATCGGCTACTACATAGCTTGACCCTCCAACGAAAATGAAATCCTCCTCTTTGGCATCAGCTAGAGCTGCCTTAAATGCTTCTTTTACAGAAAGATAATTAGAACCATATAAGTTGAATTGTTCACCTAAAGTTGCTATTTTATCCACTTTTATGGCTCTTTTGGTGCTAGCCTGTGTCCAATAGTAAATTGCATGCTTAGGGAGCATTTTCATCACTGTATTCACATCTTTGTCATCTACCATGCCAAAAACAATACGCAACTGATCGCATGTTTGCATTTTGATTTGAGGAGCCAGCCATTCCCATCCACCCACATTGTGGCCTGTGTCGCATATCACAAGAGGATGTTCTTGCAGTTTCTGCCATCTCCCCATTAATCCAGTTTGCATGTTTACCTTTTGAATACCTTGGATAACCGATTCCTTATGTTTAACGACATTCATCTCCATAAGGATTTTGACTGCATTCAATATAGTATTCATATTTTTTGCTTGATAATTGCCTTGCAATTCACCAACAAGCGTGTCCCAATTCTTAGTAACATATTCCATGCCTTCTTTTACGTGTGAATAGGAAAGTATTTCTTGGTGATCCTCATCTTGGGCAAAGATGATAGGGGAGTGGGAAGCCTTATTTAAGAAAACCGTTCTCGTTTCAGGAAGGTCTTCACCGATGACAACGGGTATTCCCGATTTGATGATTCCTGCTTTTTCGCCAGCAATTTCAGCCAAGGTATTGCCAAGGAATTGTGTATGATCCTTGCTAATATTAGTAATGATAGACAGAATCGGGGTAATGATATTGGTACAATCCAATCTTCCTCCTAGACCTACTTCGATGACTGCGATATCAACATGCTGTTCGGCAAAGTATTTAAAGGCCATAGCTGTTGTCAGTTCGAAGAAAGAAGGGTGCAAAGGCTCGAAAAAAGCGTGATGCTTTTCTACGAAGTCAATCACATATTGTTCGCCAATGCATTTGCCATTGACACGGATACGTTCACGAAAGTCAACTAAATGTGGAGATGTATAGAGACCTACTTTGTATCCCTCTTCTTGTAAAATGGACGCTAATGTATGCGAGCAAGAGCCTTTACCATTGGTACCTGCAATATGGATTGTCTTGAATGAATGATGGGGATGTCCAAAATAAGCGTCAAGTGTTTCGGTAGTTTGAAGTCCCGGTTTATATGCAGTAGCTCCTACCTTTTCAAAGACTGGTGTGCTATTAAATAAATATTCGATGGTTTCTTGGTAATTCATAACCTTAATATATATAAGAAAACAAAAACGGCAACCTACAATCTCATGTTAGAGATGATAGGTCGCCGTACTTTTTATTTAAACAAATTCTTGAAACTTTCAAAAAGAGACTTTTTGGTAGCAGAATCAGCTTCGAAATTCTCGCATTTCTTGAACTTCAGAACCAATTCTTTTTCTTCTTTCGTCAAAGTCTTTGGAATATAGACTGTCACGTTTACGATCAAGTCACCCTTACCATATCCATAACCTTGCACTGCCGGCAGACCTTTACCTCTCAGTCGGATTTGCTTGCCCGGTTGAGTTCCTGGCTCAATCTTTATGGTCATCTTGCTATCGATGGTAGGGATTTCAACTTCTCCACCTAAGGTAGCTGTGGCAAAGTCAAGTACGAGGTTATAATAGAGGTCTTGACTTGCACGCTCAAAGGTTTCATTCTTTTCTTCTACGATAAGAACTTGAATGTCACCATTGATACCATTGTGTTTAGCTGCATTGCCCTTGCCACGAACCGTAACACACATGCCGTCTTCTACACCAGCTGGGATGTTAATCTCTACAACCTCATCGCCCTTTACAATACCATCACCGCCACATTTTTTACATTTGTTCTTAATGATAGTTCCTTCGCCATGACAAGTAGGACATGGGGCCTGTGTTTGCATCATACCAAACATGGAGCGAACGGTCTTCATGGTTACGCCACTACCATGACATGTAGGGCAGGTCTCAGGCTTAGCACCGCCTTCGCAACCTGTACCATGGCAATCCTCACAAACAATGTCTTTGTGGACCTTGAACTTCTTGGTTACCCCTGTCGCAATTTCTTGCAATGTCAATTTTACTTTGATACGCAAGTCGCCACCTTGATACTGCTGGGTTGTAGCTCCACCTCCGAAGCCTCCAAAACCGCTAAAACCTCCACCATGACCACCAAAGATATCGCCAAACATAGAGAAGATGTCGTCCATGTTCATGCCACCTCCGCCGAAGCCACTGCCAAAGCCGCCTTGAGGTCCATCAAAACCAAACTGGTCGTATTGCTGACGTTTTTGAGGATCACGAAGTACATCATAAGCTTCAGCTGCCTCTTTAAACTTCTCTTCTGCTTCTTTGTTGCCCGGATTGCGGTCTGGGTGATATTTGATAGCTATCTTTCGATAAGCCTTCTTGATTTCATCGTCAGATGCAGACTTATCTACGCCTAGCACCTCATAATAGTCTCTTTTTGCCATTTTAAGTGATTTTTATTGTCCTACGGCTACTTTTGCGTGACGGATTACCTTATCATTCAATGTGTATCCTGTCTGAACACAATCAATTACCTTACCTTTCTTGTCGTCTCCCATGCCAGGAACCATAGCGATAGCCTCATGATAATCTACATCAAAGTCCTTGCCATCGGCATCTATTTTCTTGACACCAAGTGATTCCAAAGCCTTATTGAACTTGTTGAATATCATACAAACGCCCTCCTTGATAGCCTTAGGATCTTCGCTCTTATCTGCAAGTGCACGCTCGAAGTCGTCCAAGATTGGCAATATTGCGGTAATGGTCTTTTCGCCACCATTGAGAATCAATTCTGCTTTTTCCTTCATAGTGCGTTTGCGATAGTTGTCAAACTCTGCTTGCTTGTAGAGCAATTGCTTCTTCAAGTCTTCGACTTCCTGCTGAGCTTTAGCCAAAGGATCGAGCTGTTCTGCCTTTTTGTCGGCAGATGCTTCTTTATCTGCCTCTTTGTCGCTATCAGCCGTCTCTTTGTCAGCCGCATTATCTTCTACAGGATTTCCACCTTGCTGCTTTTCAGCTGACTCATTATGAGCCTGCTCATTGACATTTACGTCGTTTATATCAAATTCTTTTTCTTTAGACATAGTTGTTCTTGTTTTTTGTTTAGAAACTCATTGACAAAAAGCGTGCCAACCTTTATGAAAGAGGTTGGCACCTTTTATATATATGTTTCCAAAAAGTATTTTAATTCATACCGTACATCTTAGCTTTCTGCTCCTTGATAGCCTCGTCATAGATATACTCATCATAAGACATCAACTTGTCAATTGTTCCCGATGGAGTCAACTCTATGATACGGTTAGCTACGGTGTTGATGAACTCGTGGTCGTGGCTGGCAAAAAGGATGTTTCCCTTGAATGCCACCAAATTGTTATTGAATGCCTGGATACTTTCCAAGTCGAGGTGGTTGGTTGGAGTATCAAGAATCAAGCAGTTGGCATTCTGCAATTGCATACGAGCAATCATACATCTCATCTTTTCACCTCCAGAAAGCACATTCACCTTCTTCAATACTTCTTCGCCACTGAAGAGCATACGGCCTAAGTAACTCTTCATGGCAACTTCATTACCTGGTCCATACTGGCTCAACCAATCTACAAGATTCTTGTCGCTCTGGAAGAAAGCAGTGTTGTCGAGTGGGAGATAAGCTGTAGTGATAGTCACACCCCACTTATATTCACCGGCATCAGCCTTGCGATTGCCATTGATTATCTCGAAGAGAGCGGTCATCGCCTTAGGATTGTGAGAGAGGAATACCACCTTCTCACCCTTCTCTATATTGAAGTTCACATTGTCGAAGAGTACAGTTCCGTCTTCATCAACGGCTTTCAAGCCTTCTACTTCTAGAATCTGATTACCTGGCTCGCGATCCATCTGGAAGATAATGCCAGGATACTTACGGCTAGAAGGACGAATCTCCTCAATATTCAATTTCTCCAACATCTTCTTGCGAGAAGTAGTCTGCTTACTCTTTGCCACATTGGCAGAGAATCGGCGGATGAATTCCTCCAACTGCTTCTTCTTCTCCTCAGCCTTCATCTTCTGGTTTTGTGCCTGACGGAGAGCCAACTGAGAACTCTCATACCAGAAAGAATAGTTACCAGCAAACATGGTCACCTTGCCGAAGTCAATATCGACAGTCTGTGTACTTACAGAGTCAAGGAAGTGACGGTCGTGAGAAACCACCAATACAGTCTGTTCCACATTGCTCAAATATTCCTCAAGCCACTCAACGGTGTCGAGGTCAAGGTCATTGGTAGGCTCATCAAGTAGCAAGTTGTCTGGATTGCCGAAAAGCGCCTTTGCCAACATCACGCGCACCTTCTCGGTGTTAGAAAGTTCACCTACGAGTTTGTCGTGCTGCTCTTCCTTTACGCCCAAGTTCTGCAAAAGCTGAGCAGCATTGCTTTCAGCTTCCCAACCATTCATTTCTGCAAACTTCAACTCCAATTCTGCAGCACGGTTACCATCTTCCTCTGTCATTTCTGGCTTAGAGTAGAGGCGCTCACGCTCTTTCATGTTTTCCCACAAAGGCTGATGACCCATCAATACGGTATCCATCACGCGGAACTCATCGTATTTAAAGTGATCTTGCTCCAATACAGAAAGACGCTCACCTGGTCCTAGTTCTACAGTACCTTTGTTTGGCTCCAAATCGCCACTAATGGCACGGAGGAATGTAGATTTACCTGCGCCATTAGCACCAATAATACCATAGATGTTACCATGTGTGAACTTGAGGTTCACATCCTTATAAAGGACTCTCTTTCCAAATTGAATTGCAAGATTCGTTACTGTTATCATTATTCTATTTTTTATTTACCTTAATTTATTTAGGCTGCAAAGATACGAATTATATTTGTAAATAACGAATTTTCCAGCAAAAAGAAAAGAATATAGCGTTAAAAGCGACTATATATTTGGTAGTTATGGCAAAAAACACTAATTTTGCGCCTCGTATGAGACCAAACAGTTATCAACAGCAGCACGAATACGACCATTACACGGTCGGCAAGCCCGCTCCTTTATTGGAGTGGCTGCTACAAAACATAAAGGGCAGTAAGACGAAGATTAAGCAAACCCTACAGGGCAGAGGCATCAAGGTGGATGGCAAGATTGTCACCCAGTTCGACTATGCTTTGCGCCCAGGAATGAAAGTTGCCGTTAGCAAAACTAAGAAGAACGATACTTTCAAGAGCAAATATATTAAAATAGTCTATGAAGACAAATACTTGGTGGTTGTAGAGAAAAATGTGGGTATCTTGAGTATGGCTGCAGGCCATTCCACACTCAACGTCAAAACTGTGCTTGATGAGTATTTCCATAAATCTCGCCAAAATTGCCAAGCGCACGTTGTGCATCGCCTTGACCGAGATACATCTGGTCTTATGATTTATGCCAAAGACAAGCAAACTGAGTTGGCTCTAGAGCATGATTGGCACAGAAATGTGTACGACCGTCGATATGTGGCTGTCGTTTCTGGAGAAATGGAAGAAGACGAGGGCACTGTCTCCAATTGGCTCAAAGATAACAAGGCATACATTACCTATAGCAGTCCTGTAGATAATGGAGGTAAATTTGCTGTAACCCATTTCCACACACTCGAACGAACAACAGAGCATTCGCTTGTGGAATTTCGATTAGAGACTGGGCGTAAGAATCAAATCCGTGTGCATACAGCCGACATGGGGCATCCTGTGTGTGGTGACATCAAGTACGGTAATGGCGATGACCCTTGCCATCGTCTTTGTCTCCATGCTTATGTGCTTTGTTTTTATCATCCTGTGACTCATCAACCTATGGAATTTGAGACTCCAATTCCTGCAGAGTTCCGTCATGTATTCAAAAAGTAAATCAAAACAATGGAAAATTTCGGATATTATATATTTGCACTCATCGTGCTCATCGTAGGTTTCTTAATTGTCAAGAAAGTTGCAACTTGCTTGATTAAAACTGTCATTACAGTCATTATTCTTGCAATTTTAGGCATTGCCTATTGGTTATATTTCTAAGCAAGTCCGCTATGGCTTCGTCGTGACTCCGTCGTAAGTCCGTTGTGGCTCCGCTATTTTGCGGTCAAACGGCTGATATACAGCGAATTAAGTTATATTTAGCGGAGGACTTGCATTTTTATGGCTTCATTTCAAAAAAATATCCCCAAAGCTTCGGAACTTTTTATCCAAGGCTTTGGGGACATATTTTTAGAAATTATGTGAGTTATTCATTCATCAAGAAAGATTTGAACGACGCAAAATCTTTCGTCATTTCAATGCTTTGCTTCTTTCCCTTCATGAACTCAGCAAGTCGTGCAGGAATTTCAATGTCTGCATTCAAAATACAATCTACCTTCTCCTTGAACTTAGCAGGATGAGCTGTCTCCAAGAATACACCAACCTCGCCTGGCTTCAATTGTTCTTTCAATGCACGATAGCCACAAGCTCCATGAGGATCAAGCACATACTTCGTTTCATTATAACACTGCTTCATGACTTCTGCTATCTGTTCATCCTTGTAGGTAGCGCCACTGATGTAAGCTGTGATAGCCTCATGATTTCCTTTGTAGAGGTCGTAGATACGAGCGAAGTTAGAAGGATCGCCTACGTCCATGGCGTTGGCGATAGTCTGCTTGCTTGGCTGTGGATTGTATTCGCCTGTCTGCAAATAGTTGTAGAAGATATCGTTGGCATTATTGGCTGCTATGAAGCGGTGAATAGGCAATCCCATCTCATGACCGAAGAGACCTGCTGTGATGTTGCCGAAGTTACCACTAGGTACGCAAATCACCAATTTATCAGCCAATCCTTTCTCCTTCATGCGAGCATAGGCATTGAAATAATAGAAAGCTTGAGGCAAGAAACGAGCCACATTGATACTGTTGGCAGAGGTTAGCTTCATGTGCTTGTTGAGTTCTTCATCCATGAAAGCTGACTTCACCAACGCTTGGCAGTCGTCGAATACGCCATCCACTTCTAGAGCGGTGATATTCTGTCCGAGGGTGGTAAATTGACTCTCTTGAATCTTGCTCACCTTGCCCTTAGGATAGAGCACATATACATGAATGCCTTCTACTCCCAAGAATCCATTGGCTACCGCACTACCGGTATCACCCGATGTAGCCACAAGCACATTCACTTCTTCCTTGCCTTCTTGACGCACAAAGTACTGCAAGAGACGAGCCATGAATCGAGCACCCACATCCTTGAAGGCGAGGGTAGGACCATGGAAAAGTTCCAATGAATAGATGTTTGGTTCCACTTCTACAACCGGGCAATCGAATGCCAAGGTATCATAGACAATTTTCTTCAATGACTCAGCATCCACGTCTTCACCAAAGAAGGCATCTGCCACTTTATAAGCAATCTCCTGAAAAGAGAGCTTTTCGATATTATCGAAGAAATCCTGTGGCATTTTTTTGATGATTTCAGGCATATAAAGGCCACGATCTTCTGCCAAACCTTTCACCACCGCCTTGTGAAGGTCGGCGATAGGTGCTTTCTTATTTGTTGAATAGTATTTCATTTCTTCTTTACTTCAAATTTTACTTAATCTATTTTCATAAACTCATTCATGAAGTCTTGCAGTTGCAACAAGCCGTAGCTTCCTCGCACACAGCTCACCTCGTCATACTGCTCGACAGCATCTGCCTCGATACCTGGATAATAGATGATAAAAGGCACGGGTTCTTTCACATGAGTACGAATCTCTACTGGAGTAGGGTGGTCTGGAAGAACTGCTATGCAAACAGGCTCATCCCATGTTGAAACCTCATCGTAGATAGGCTTGATGAGACGGCGGTCGAGATTCTCTATCGTCTTTAGTTTCAAGTCAAGATCACCATCATGTCCGGCTTCATCACTTGCTTCTACATGCACATACACGAAGTCGTCACCCGACTTGAGTGCATCGATGGCAGCTTGTGCTTTCCCTTCATAATTGGTATCGACAAGACCAGTAGCACCTTCTACTATGATATTGCGAAGCCCTGCATAATGCCCGATGCCACGGATTAGGTCAACAGCCGAGATGACAGAGCCTTTCTTGATGCTAGGATACATCTGTGAAAGAGTGAGCATGTGAGGACGGTAGCCACCGCCCCAAGGCCAAATCAAGTTTGCCATACGTTCGCCACGTTCTTTGCGAGCCACATTGAAAGGGTGTGCTTCCAAGAGCGCCTGGCTCTCTACGATGAGTTGATTGAGCAGGTTGGCGGTATCGGTGGCAGCCATGTGTCCTTCTTCCATCACACCGGGGAATATAGGTTTCACCATCAATGATTTCCATTCCTCGTTCGGATGATCATGAGGAGGAGCGCAATCGATATGCTTGTTTCCATTCTTGATAATCAATAGATGACGGTATTGGATGCCTGTGATGAATTTCACCATTGGATATTTCTTGCCAAGTGTTTCGTTCAAATAGTCTATCAATACACGAGCATCTTCTGTCTCCAGATTGCCGCCATTATGGGTGATAATCTTTCCATCCTGTACATTGATGATATTGCATCGCAAAGCCAAGTCTGTTGGTTCCATCTCATATCCGATGCTGGCAGCCTCCAAAGGTCCACGTCCTTCATACACCTCGTTTTGGTCGTAACCCATGATAGAACTGTTGGCAACCTCCGAACCAGGATGGAAACCATCTGGAATAGTCATCAATCTTCCTGTCTTGCCTTTCTTGGCAAGCATGTCCATATAAGGTTTGTTGGCGTATTGAAGTAAGGTCTTACCACCCAGTCTTTCCACTGGGTGGTCGGCCATACCATCGCCAAGTATAATGATATGCTTCATAATTGTTATCCTTTCTGTTGATTAAATGTTGGCTATACTCATGATGTTGGCAAACACACCTGCCGCAGTTACACTTGCGCCGGCACCATATCCTTGAATCATCATAGGATATTCCTTGTAGCGCTCAGTGGTGAGCAATACGATGTTGTTAGAACCTTCCAGATTGTAGAATGGATGTTCTGGGCCAACAGCCTGCAAGCCAACGCTTGTTTTTCCTCCATTGAGGGTAGCGACAAAGCGCCAACGTTTGTGCTCCAAGTCGAGAGTCTTGCGTTTTGCCTCAAAATCAGCATCAAGTTTTGGCAATTTCTTCCAGAATTCATCAATGCTACCCTTGAAATAAGAATCTGGTACAAAGAGATTCTTCTCCACATCTTCTTGCTCCACGCGATAACCAGCTTCACGAGAGAGGATAACGAGCTTGCGTACCACGTCCATACCGCTCAAGTCGATACGTGGGTCTGGTTCACTATAACCTTTCTCCTTGGCAAGACGAACGGTCTCAGAGAAAGGAACAACGCCTGAGATAGCATTGAAGATAAAGTTGAGCGTTCCAGAGAGGACAGCCTCAATCTTAAGAATTTTATCACCCGAATTGCGAAGGTCGTTGATGGTTCCGATAATAGGAAGACCTGCACCCACATTGGTCTCAAAGCGGAATACTACACCACGCTGAATGGCTGTTTTCTTCAAGCGCTCATAATTTTCATATTCGCTAGAAGCTGCAATCTTATTGGCAGCTATGACGCTCACGTTATGCTCCAACAAACTTTGATAGAGCGCAGCCACCTCTTTGCTGGCTGTACAATCCACAAACACACTGTTGAAGATGTTCATACCGAGGATGGTATCGCGCAACACCTCTGGAGTGCTTGGATCGGAAGCTTTCAATTCCTCACGATAGGTCTCAAGATTGATTCCCTCACGATTGAAGATGGCATTTTTTGAAGAAGCGATACCTACAACGTTCAACTTCAACTTGTTTCTCTCCATCAACTCCGCATATTGGTTCTTGATTTGCTCAATCAACTTGCCTCCAACAGTACCCACACCACAGATGAAGAGGTTGAGTACCTTATATTCTGAGAGGAAGAAACTATCATGCAATACATTCAAAGACTTACGCAAATAATCGCTCTTAACAACAAATGAGATGTTGGTTTCTGAAGCACCTTGTGCGCAGGCGATAACGGAGATACCGCTACGACCGAGTGTTCCAAAAAGCTTACCAGCAATACCTGCGGCATGTTTCATGTTCTCACCCACAATAGCGATGGTGGCAAGACCACATTCTGCATGCATAGGGAACATCGCTCCATCGGCAATCTCATTCTTAAACTCATAATTCAGAACTCTCACTGCCTCTTCTACGTCTTGTTCACGTACACCAATAGAGGTAGAGTTCTCAGAAGATGCCTGTGACACCATGAATACTGAGACACCTTCGCTGGCAAGGGCAGTGAAGATACGACGGTTGACACCGATGACACCCACCATGGAAAGACCCGTCACTGTGATAAGAGCTGTACCATTGATGGAAGAGATGCCCTTGATAGGCTTAGAGTCGCTATCAATTTTGTTTTTGATGATGGTGCCTGGAGCGTCAGGGTTGAAAGTGTTCTTTACCCTGATAGGAATATTTTTGACACAAACTGGGTAGATGGTAGGAGGGTAGATGACCTTTGCACCAAAGTTGCAAAGTTCCATCGCCTCGACGTAACTCAGTTCGTTGATAGTGTAGGCAGATTTGATAACACGAGGATCTGCTGTCATGAAGCCATCAACATCGGTCCAGATTTCGAGCACCTCGGCATCAAGAGCAGCAGCTATGATAGCTGCGGTGTAGTCACTACCACCGCGTCCCAGATTGGTGGTACGCTCCGTATGCTTGTCTCTACTGATAAAACCCGGAACGAGTGAGATGCGAGGCAAATCAGCAAAGGTGTCTTTCACCAACTTATTGGTCAGTTCGCTATCCAAGGTATGCTTACCTTTTCCATTCAAGCGCTCGGTCTTGATGAAGTTGCGAGAGTCAAACCATTTGGCGCCACGAATCAATGTGGCAACAATCTTCGAGCTGAGTCGTTCGCCATAGCTCACGATGGCATCCTGTGTCTTCTCGCTTAAATCGTGGATAAGATACACACCGAAGTAGATGCTCTTCAACTGCTCGAAGAGGGCATCGACTGATTTGAAAAGATTTTCTCTGTCGGAAGTGTCGGTGATAATGGTATCTATCATCTTATGATGGCGATCAACCATGGCGTCGAATTCGACTCTCCATTGTTCATCACCCTGGAGGGCAAGTTGAGAAGTTTGCAAGAGTTTGTCGGTGATTCCGCCAAGTGCGCTCACGACAACCACTACACTCTGTTTCTTTGCCTCATTTTCTACAATACGTTTTAAGCTGAGGATGCTTTTTACGGAACCAACAGATGTTCCGCCGAATTTTAATACTTTCATGTGTTATTGAATTTTGTTGGTAATGTAATGCCACCCCCGATACGACCGGGGCCGAAGCAAAACTTGATGGCAAAAATAATAAGATTCTATCAAACTGCCAAAGAAATTCAAAGAAAAGTAGCATTTTGTTTGAAAAAAGCGCAAAAACAAGGTACTTTCAAGTTCTTTCGCTCTATATTTTTATCCTATACCTTATTATATATACAACTTTCGGATGTTAGGACGTTGAATTATTGCTATGCCTTACTAGGGCGCAGGTGTGCCTACAGTTAGGGCACAAAAGTGCCATAATTAGACACAATTTTGTTGTATTAAGGCAAACTTCTAAAACATAGAATCAGCAAAAACAAATGTGCGTTTTGCCCTTCACCCTTCACCTTGTCTTTTTCTGATTTTGGTTGACGAATAACTTGCGGCAAAGA
>CAVKNU010000040.1:0-18675 GCA_963657465.1 Lachnospiraceae bacterium | reverse complement strand
TAGAATGCCTGCCTGTCACGCAGGAGGTCACGAGTTCGAGTCTCGTACGCACCGCAGGGAACCTTCGAGATTATTTCTCGGAGGTTTTTTTGTTATAAGGACAATTAGAGTTTGTAGTATGGTCATATTGCTTACAATCTTGGCTTACTTCTTGGTGTTGATGGCTTTCAGTCGTTTTACATCTAGGCAAGCTAACAATGAAACGTTTTATAGAGCCGAACGCCGCTCTCCTTGGTATATGGTGGCTTTCGGTATGGTAGGAGCGTCTATCTCGGGAATCACTTTCGTCAGTGTACCAGGCATGGCCATTCATTCGGGGATGTCTTATCTGCAGATGTGCTTGGGCTTTATAGTGGGCTATTTCCTGGTGGCTTTTATTCTTCTTCCTGTTTATTACCGCTATAATCTTACTACCATATATACTTATCTCTTGCATCGTTTTGGAACTTTGACTTATAAGACAGGAGCTAGTTTCTTCTTGCTTTCCAAAATGACGGGAGCTGCGGTAAGGTTTTTCGTAGTATGTATTATTCTTCAGCGATTTGTTCTTGATGATATGGGAATACCGTTTTGGCTTACGGTACCAACTATGGTTATGTTGATATGGCTTTACACGCGTAAGGGAGGTATCAAGACTTTGGTATGGACGGATTCTTTCCAGACGCTTTGCATGTTTACGGCTCTTGTACTTATTATATATAAGGTAATGGGCGAACTAGGTATGTCGCCTATGCAGGCCATTCATGCGATAGCCGCAGATGAACATTCACGTGTTTTTGTGTTTGATGACTGGATCTCAAAGCAAAACTTTTGGAAACAATTCCTTAGCGGCATCTTTGTGGTTATCGTGATGACAGGATTGGATCAGGATATGATGCAGAAGAATCTTACTTGCAAGACTTTGCGCGAGGCTCAGAAAGATGTTTGCAGCTATGGTTTTGCTTTCGTGCCAGCCAATTTGCTTTTCCTCTCTTTGGGTGTGTTGCTCATCATGCTGGCTCATCAAGAGGGTGTGGCTTTGCCGGAAGCTCCTGATGAATTGTTGCCTATGTTTGCTGCATCGGGAAATTTAGGTTCCATCGTTGTGGTGTTCTTTACATTAGGCATTATGGCTGCTAGTTTTTCTAGTGCCGATTCTGCACTTACAGCCATCACTACCAGTCTTTGCGTGGATATATTTGGCAAGGCAGGTGACGAGCGATTGCGTAAGCTGACACATTTGGTCGTGGCTTTGGTGTTCATGATTTTTATCATCGCATTTAAGGCGATTAATTCAACGAGTGTGATAGATGCCATTTATATCTTGTGTTCTTATACGTATGGTCCGTTGCTTGGTCTGTTTGCCTTCGGTCTCTTGACGCATCGCTCTGTCAACGACAAATGTTCGCCTTGGATAGCGGTGGCAAGTCCTTTGGTTTGCTTTGTCATCGACAATATGATTTCCTCTTTCACAGGCTATAAGTTCGGCTATGAACTGTTGATGTTGAATGGTGCACTTACATTTTGGGGATTATTTTGTAGTAAATGGTCGATAGTTGCGTCTAAAGGAACAAATAAACAAGAATATTAATTAATAATCATATATTAAGTAATGAAAACAAAAGTATTATTTGCTGCAATGTTGCTCAGTGCAACAACAGCATTCGCCCAGCAAGAGAAGTTGGGATCTGGTATTGACAAGGCCAATATGGACTTGACTATCAAGCCAGGAAATGATTTTTATCGTTATGCGGCAGGCAACTGGATGAAGAGCCATCCACTTGATGCTGAACATACCGACAATGGTGCTTTCACCGATCTCTTTGAGCAAAATCAGAAGCGCATCCAGGACATCATTCTCGAATATGCTTCTAAGCCACAGGAGAAAGGTTCGCTCGGTCAGAAGATTGGTTCCCTTTACAACCTTCGTATGGATAGCGTGCGCCTGAACAAGGAAGGCTGGGCTCCTATCAAGCCTGTTCTCGATCGTATTGCTGCTATCAAAGACCGTCGTGAATACCAGTTGGTAACTGCGCAGCTTGACCTTCGTGGCGAGGGTACCATGATGTATGGCATTGGTGTGGGTGCCGACCTTCGTGATGCAGCCAACAACCTCGTGGAAGTAGGTCAGGGTGGTATTGGTCTTGGTACTCGTGATTATTATCTGAATGATGATGCACAGACTGTGAAAATTCGTGAGGCTTACAAGACATACTTGAAGAAACTTTTCCAGATGGTAGGCAATGACGAGGCTACTGCTCAGAAAAAGATGGAAGCGGTGATGGCCATCGAGACTCGCATCGCCAAGGCAAGCTATAGCCAGGTAGAGCTTCGTGATATCGACAAGAACTATCATAAGATGACCTACAACCAGCTTGTGCTCGACTATCCTGGCATCGACTGGGGCAATGTGTTCTTGGCTTCTGGTTTCCCTGCATTCCAATATATTTGCGTTGGTCAGCCTGAGCCTATTCATGAGGTAGAGAAAATTTTGGCAGAAGAGTCTCTCGACAATTTGAAGACTTATGCAGAGGCAAAGGTTATCTCTGGTTCAACAGGTGTGTTGAGTGATGACTTCCGTGCCGTTGATTTCGAATTGAACAAGGTGATAAGTGGTGTTCAGCAAGACCGTCCTCGTTGGAAGCGCGCAGTAAGCTCTGTTAGTGGTATCTTGGGTGAGGCTATCGGTAAGCTTTATGTCGAGAAGTACTTCCCAGAGAGCAGTAAGAAACGTATGCTCGAATTGGTTCATAATCTTCAGACTGCTCTTTCACAGCGTATTGACGAGGCTACTTGGATGAGTGCAGCCACTAAGGCTCAGGCAAAGGATAAACTCGAGAACTTTATCGTCAAGATTGGTTATCCTGACAAGTGGAGAGATTACAGCGGTTTGCAGGTTGACGATTCACTCTCACTCTATGAGAATATGTCAAACATCTCGGAGTTCTTTACCAAGGATGCTATTGCTCGTAAGGTGAACAAGCCTGTGGATAAGAGCGAGTGGGGTATGACTCCTCAGACTATTAATGCTTATTACAATCCTACAACCAACGAAATCTGCTTCCCTGCAGCCATCCTTCAGCCTCCATTCTTCGACCCAACAGCCGATGACGCTGCTAACCTCGGTGGTATAGGTGGTGTGATTGGTCATGAGATGAGCCATGGCTTCGACGATCAGGGTAGCCAGTTTGACAAGATGGGTAACCAGCACGATTGGTGGACTCCTGCCGATAAGAAGAACTTCCAGGCACGTACTAAGATTCTCGTAGATCATTTTAACAATGTAGAACTTGCTGGCAAGAAGGTAAACGGTCAGCAGACTCTTGGTGAGAACATTGGCGACAATGGTGGTTTGAACATCGCTTTCCGTGCTCTTCAGAATGTAATGAAGAAGGAAAGCCTCGGCGTGAAGGATGGCTTCACCCCAGAGCAGCGCTTCTTCCTCTCTTGGGCTCGTGTATGGGCAGGCAATGCGCGTCCTGAGTATCTTCAGTATTTGATGACAGTGGACGTTCACTCTCCTGGTGAGGCTCGTGTAAATGCAGCTCTCCCTATGATTGATGCTTGGTATAAGGCATTCAATATTAAGAAGGGTGATAAGCTCTTTGTTTCAAAGAACAAACGTGCACACATTTGGTAAGATAAAAAGTAAAAAAATAAAAAGAGTTAGGAGTATTTCTTTGGTGAATAACTTCTAACTCTTTTTTTTATATATATTTTTTAGTTGCCTCTTAATTAGAATAAAACTCCCCCAAAAGTATCCTAAGATACATGGGCCAGTATCTTAAGATAAATCGCCAAGTATCCTAAGATACTTTGGCAAGTAACCTAGGATTGTATTTATTTTGTTCCGAAATAGAGGAAGAGCATTCCGAGCAGGACCAAAAGTAAATCGACAAACTTTGCCTTGAGATTCTTCTCATGGAAAATGGCAGCTCCGAAGAGGAAGCTTACGATCACTGACCCTCGACGGATCATACTCACAATACTGATCATGGCTCCTGGCAAACTTAAAGCGTAGAAATATACGAAGTCGGCTGCTGATAGGAAAATGCTGATAAAGATGATGCTCCAATGCCAGTGGAATGGGGTGGTGTTCTTCTTGGTGGGCCACCAAATCATCATCATCATGGCTCCCATGAGGAAACATTGGTAGATGTTGTACCAACTCTGCACAATCATTCGGTCCAGTCCTACGCCGCCATTTTCAGGCGAAGCCATCAGGTATTTGTCATAAAGTCCACTGACGGCACCTAGCACAGCGGCCAACACGATGAAATAAATCCATTTGTTATGCTTGAAATCGATTCCTTCTTTCTTGCCGCTCTTACTGAGCATCGCAAAGGAGATGATGGCAAGGATAACACCTATCCATTGATAGAGATTGAGTACTTCGCCATAAACGAGGAGGGCTCCTACAAGTGTCATGACAGGACGGGTGGCATTGATAGGACCTACGATGGTGAGTGGCAAATGTTTCATGCCAAAATAACCAAAAAGCCAACTGCTTAATACAATGAAGCTCTTGAGGACGATGTACTTGTGGACTTCCCATCCACCTTCGGCTACATGAAACATCGTCCCGTCAAGTTGGGGGCCGGTGTAGCTCAATACAATAAATGGGAGAAAAATGAGCGAAGAGAAAAGCGTGTTCAGAAAGAGCACGGGAATCACTGCGTTACCTGAAAGTGCCTTTTTCTTGAAGGCATCATAAAATCCCAGCAGCGCTGCTGAGAGAAATGCTAATACTAACCACATTTTATAAAATGTTGAATGTTAAAATGTTAAATATTGAATGAGGCTCACGCCCCAATGTCGTTTCTAATCTTTAAAGTCATATTCCACGTTTTCTAGGAACAGGGCATTGCCTGGCATACTCTCGCCAGCATCACTTCTGCTACCATTGTGCAAGATGTCAAGGAACTGTTCTGTTGTGATTTTGCCTCTGCCAACATCTATGAGCGTTCCCACTACCGCGCGTACCATGTTGCGAAGAAATCGATTGGCGGTAATCTCAAAATACCAGGTGGTAGGGGAGGTCTGTACCCATCTTGCAGCCGACACATGGCAGATGGTCGTCTTGTTGTCACCTCCGGCCTTGCAGAATGCAGCATAGTCTTCATGGTGGAGGAAATGTTGCGCAGCCTCGTTCATCTTGTCAAAATCGAGTGGAAAATTCATTTGAAGGGAATAGTGACGCTCGAAAGGGTCCTTATGAGTATGGATATAATAATGGTACGTGCGCGCGGTAGCAGAAAAACGAGCGTGCATGTCTGTGGAAACAGGACGTACTTCATATACGGCAATGTCACGGGGAAGTATTCTGTTTAAGCGATATACCAATTGGTTGCATTCCATAGGTAAATCTTCTTCCCAGTCAAAATGGGCAGCCATGTGACGAGCATGAACTCCTGTGTCAGTTCGCCCAGCTCCCACAACTTCTATTTTTTGTCGTAGGAGTATAGATAGGGCATGCTGCAATTCCTGTTGCACGGAATTGGCATTGGGTTGGATTTGCCAACCGTGGTAATTCGTACCATCGTAGCTGAAGAATATGAAATATCTACTCATGAGTCTCTTTGTTTCTAAAAATGCGATGCAAAATTAATAAAAAACTATGAAATATGCGATAATAGTACCATATTTTTTGTATTTTGGTACAATCTTGAAAGAAAAACTGTTTTTTATTTTGCAAATTGATAATAATTATGTATTTTTGCCGACGATTTTGAATAATAGATTTATGGCACAGAATATATTCAAAGGCTTGGGTATAGCCCTGATTACCCCATTTAAGACCGACGGATCAGTTGACTATCAGTCATTGAAGAGATTGGTTGAGTTTCAAATTGACAATGGTGCAGACTTCCTTTGCATCCTTGCTACAACTGGTGAGGCTCCTTGCCTGACCAAAGAAGAAAAAGATAAGATTACCGAACTTGTGAAAGACGTAAACAAGGGGCGTGTCAAAATTTTGAAATATTGTGGCGGAAATAATACGGCTGCTGTTGTTGAGGAAATCAAAACCACGGATTGGACGGGTATTGATGGTATCTTGAGTATTTGTCCATATTATAACAAACCATCTCAAGAAGGCCTTTATCAACATTTCAAGGCTATTGCTGAGGTTAGTCCACTTCCTATAGTCCTCTATAATGTACCAGGTCGTACAGGTGTCAATATGAAACCTGATACCACTTGTCGTATTGCTCGTGACTTCCCTAATGTCGTGGCAGTGAAAGAAGCGAGTGGCAGCTTGGAACAGGTGGATGAAATCATCAAGAACAAACCAAGTAATTTTGATGTAATAAGCGGTGACGATGCACTCACTTTCTCAATGGTGGCTAGTGGTGCAGCGGGTGTCATCTCTGTAATAGGTAATGCTTTGCCTAAGGAATTTAGCCGAATGATTCGTTTGGAATTCCGTGGCGAATATGAGCCTGCCCGCAAGATACATCATATGTTTACCGAGCTTTATAGCCTACTTTTCGTAGATGGAAACCCTGCAGGTGTGAAAGCCTTGCTAAATGATATGGGCTTTATCGAAAATGAACTTCGTTTACCATTGGTGCCAACACGCATTGCTACCAAGCAAAAAATGTCTGACATCTTGAAAGATTTGCGAATTTAATAAAAGATAAACTAGATAAGTGCACGGAAACAATGGGAGACGACAGAAGAATCATTCATGAGATTACACCATTGATGGGCAAGGATGTACTCTATATAGCCGACAGGCATAAGAAAGAGTTTACTTATCCCATCCACAATCATTCGGTGTATGAACTCAATTTTGTGGAGAATGCAAAAGGAGTGCGACGTATTGTGGGCGATTCGCAAGAGGTGATAGGCGACTATGACCTCTGTCTTATTACGTCCCCAGATTTGGAGCATGTGTGGGAGCAAAATGAATGCCATAGTGAGGATATTCGTGAGATAACCATACAGTTTGACTTTAGCATGGGCGATGAGACTCTCTTTGGTCGCAATCCTTATGCCAGCATCACCCGCATGATGCAAGAGGGGAAAAAAGGTTTGTGCTTTCCTCTTAAGGCAATTATGAAGGTGTATGGTATGTTGGATACATTGAGTAGTATCAAGGATGGCTTCTATGCTGTTCAGCAATTCTTGACCATTCTTTACGAATTATCGAAGTGTGAAGGGGTACGCACGTTAGCTTCCAGTAGTTATGCCAAGGTGGCTGTCGAGGATGATAGCCGTCGCATCTTGAAGGTGAAAAATTATATATCCAAGAATTATATGGACGATCTTCGTCTTCCAATGTTGGCTTCCATGGCGGGAATGAGTGCTAGTGCGTTTAGTCGATTCTTCAAGCTTCACACTGGCAGAAATATCAGTGAGTATATCATCGACTTGCGATTAGGATATGCGGCAAGAATGTTGGTAGATACTTCGAAGTCGATTAGTGAGATTGGATTTGATTGCGGCTTTAATAACTTGAGCAACTTCAATCGCATTTTTAAGAAGAAGAAAGGTTGCTCTCCGAGTGATTTCCGTGAGAATTATCATAAGACAAGAATCATCGTGTAAATAGTATGAAGGGTCGTAACCTCTATGGTTGCGGCCTTTTCTTTTGGTGCTAGCGTAATCGTTTGAGTAAAATTAGCTTAAATATCTTGTCTTAGTTTTGGCTAGATGAAAAAAAACTACTATATTTGCAACGATGTAAAAATAAGTGTAGTAGAAACCAAACATTTAAAAACTATATTACGATTATGAAGCAATTTATGGATGAAAACTTCCTGCTTGACACGCAAACAGCGCAGGATCTTTTCCACAATCATGCGGCTAAGATGCCTATTATCGATTATCACTGCCACCTTATTCCTGAGATGGTAGCTAATGATCATAAGTTTAAGAGCATTACCGAACTTTGGTTGGGTGGTGACCACTATAAGTGGCGCGCAATGCGTACTAACGGTGTAGATGAGCGTTTCTGCACAGGTACCGATACTACCGATTGGGAAAAGTTTGAGAAATGGGCTGAGACCGTACCTTATACATTCCGCAATCCTTTGTATCATTGGACTCACTTGGAGTTGAAGACTGCCTTTGGCATAGAGAAGCAGTTGAGCCCTAAGACCGCACGTGAAATCTTTGACGAGTGTAACGAAAAGTTGCAGTTGCCTGAGTATAGTGCTCGTGGTCTGATGCGTCGTTATCATGTAGAGTGCGTTTGTACTACAGACGACCCAATCGATGATCTTCGTTATCACAAGCAGACTCGTGAGAGCGGTTTCGAGATAAAGATGATTCCTGCTTGGCGTCCTGATAAAGCAATGAATATAGAAAAGCCTGACTTCGCTGAGTATATGAATAAGTTGGGTGAGGTTGCTGGCATTACCGTTACCACATTCCAGGATATGGTGGATGCTTTGCAGAAGCGTCACGATTTCTTCAGCGAAAATGGTTGCAAGTTGAGCGATCACGGTATTGAGGAATTCTATGATGAAGCTTATACTGATTCACAGATTGAGACCATCTTTGCCAAGGCAATGCGTGGTCAGCAGTTGTCTGAGCTTGAGGTTCGTCAATATAAGCACGCTTTCTTGAAGGTTTGTGCAGAGATGGATTATGCTGCCGACTGGACACAGCAATATCACTATGGTGCTATTCGTGATAACAACACATTGATGTATAACAAGTTGGGAGCTGATACAGGCTTTGATTCCATTGGCGAGTTTAACACAGCACGTGCCATGAGTCATTTCCTCAATGAGCTAAACGTAGAAGGAAAGCTTACTCGTACTATTCTTTATACATTGAACCCATGTGCCAACGAGGTTATTGCTACCATGTTGGGTAACTTCCAGGATGGTTCTTGCCCTGGTAAGATTCAGTTTGGTTCTGGTTGGTGGTTCAATGACCAGTTGGATGGTATGACTCGCCAAATGAACGCATTGTCTGTACTTGGTCTTTTGAGCCGTTTCGTAGGTATGTTGACTGATTCTCGTTCATTCTTGAGCTATCCACGTCATGAGTATTTCCGTCGTTTGCTTTGCAACTTGTTGGGTAATGACGTTGAGAAGGGCTTGCTACCTAACGATATGGAGAGTCTCTCTCGCATGGTAGAGGATATTTCTTACAACAATGCTCGCAATTACTTCAAGTTCTATTAAAGGAATCAGATATTTTGATTAAAACTAATAGATATAAAAAATCCCCGCAGAACTTTCTGCGGGGATTTTCTTGTTTTATGAGTTCATGGATAACAAGAACTCTTCGTTGTTTCGTGTTCGTTCCATACTGTTGTGAATGGTGTTCATCGCCTCGATAGAATTCATATCGGAGATATATTTGCGAAGTATCCACATACGATCGAGTGTAGTCTTGTCTTGGAGCAAATCGTCGCGACGTGTAGAAGATGCCACCAAGTTGACTGCTGGGAAGATGCGCTTGTTGCTGAGTGAGCGATCCAACTGCAATTCCATGTTACCTGTACCCTTGAATTCCTCGAAGATAACCTCGTCCATCTTGCTACCAGTGTCAATCAAAGCTGTTGCGATGATGGTGAGCGATCCGCCTCCTTCTATATTACGAGCTGCACCGAAGAAGCGTTTTGGCTTTTGAAGTGCATTAGCATCCACACCACCAGTGAGGACTTTGCCAGATGCAGGAGCCACTGTGTTGTAGGCACGAGCCAAACGAGTGATGGAGTCAAGGAAAATGACAACATCATGGCCGCATTCCACCATTCGTTTTGCCTTTTCCAAGACGATGCCGGCAATCTTCACATGGCGTTCTGCCGGCTCATCAAATGTGGATGCAATCACTTCTGCATTGACTGTACGAGCCATATCGGTGACCTCCTCAGGGCGCTCATCTATCAAGAGCATCATCAAGTATGCCTCAGGGTGATTGGCAGCGATGGCATTGGCGATATCCTTCATGAGGATTGTCTTACCGGTTTTTGGCTGAGCCACGATGAGTGCACGTTGTCCTTTTCCGATAGGTGAGAAGAGATCTACGATACGAGTACTGAGATTGGTTGTGGCACGGTCACCGCAAAGAGAGAACTTTTCGTTAGGGAAGAGTGGGGTTAAGTGCTCAAATGGAATACGGTCGCGTACTTCCGCAGGATTACGTCCATTGATCTTATCAATAGTGGTAATTGGGAAATATTTCTCACCTTCATGTGGTGGACGTACATGGCATTGGATGACATCTCCCGTCTTCAGACCATACCGTTTGATAATGTTGCTTGGCACATACACGTCGTCTGGCGAAGAAAGATAATTGTAGTCAGAACTGCGTAAGAAGCCATAGCCATCAGGCATTGCTTCGAGCACACCGTTGGAAGTGATGATGTCGCTGAAGTCATAAGCTGATTCGGTGCTCTGAATGGTTGGAGTTACTGCTGGCGCAGGAACTTCGTTGCGACTAGGTGCCATTGGACGGTCGAAGATGTCGTAAGTAGGCATTGCAGCCTGATCTTCTATTGGGAGGTCTATCACAGGGATGAAGTCTGTTCCATCACCTGGGTCACCTTCCCAAACCCCTATAGAACCAACTGCTGGTGCATGGTCAAATGTTTGTGCCGAAGCTTCATTTACTGGGTTCTCAGAAGCTTCATTCTCTGAAGCAGCATTAGAACTGTAGTGGGCATTCATCTTGGCTTGCAACTGTGCCATCAACTCACTGTTGTCTTGCGTGCTGTTGTTGGATGTGGTAAACTGAGCTTCTGGTATGAACTCCTCTTGCGCTTGGACAGTCTCTTCCGAGGCAGGGTTGGTTTCTTGCTTCATATCATTTTGGGGCTCTTCTGCTTCTTGGGCAGCTCGCATAGCCTCTTGTTGTTGCTTGATGGCAGCAGCTTTTGCGGCAGCGATGGCTTCTAGTTCAGCCTTGCTTTTTCTTCCTCTATGTTTTGGAAAAGCTGCCAATGGATCAACGTTGGCAGGTGCAACGTTGTTTTCCGCAGTCTTAGCTTTCTTAGTTTCGTCAACAATTTCTTCTGGCTTGTATCCTTCAGCCACAGGCTCCACTGTAGTCTTCTCTTCTGAATCTTTAAATAAAGGTGCTTCGGAAATCGTAGGGACAGGACCGTTGACTTGGTTTTTCATGACATCAAAATTCTCACCATCTTTGCCTTTTACTGAATATACTCTGTCCTCTTTCTTTGAGGTGATACGCACACGCTTGCGCTTGATGCCTCCTGTCGTTGGCATCTCTGCTTGAGCATCCAGTATGGTATAGATGATTGTTTCCTTGTTGTCGCCTGATTTAATTTTGGCGCCAAGTCCTTTAGCTATGTCCTTTAATTCTACGACATTCTTAGCTGATAATTCGTCTTTGCTATACATACATTATATATTGTATATGATTATATTTTTTGATTGAAATATGGCGTTTCGAGAAAGGAAACGCTACTTAATGTTGAATTTCGAGTGCAAAGATAAGTAAAAAATTTGTTTCTGCCAAATATTTTGGGTATCTTTGCAACAAAAATATGAATAATGGCTAGTCAGATACCGTTTTTAGATGTTCAGAACCTTACCAAACGCTTTGGAGCACAGGTTCTTTTTGAAAATATTTCTTTTTCCATAGCCGAGGGACAGAAGGTTGGACTTGTGGCTCGTAATGGCACTGGAAAATCCACTTTGATGTCTGTCTTGATGGATAGAGAGGGGCATGAGAGTGGAGATATTATCTATCGTCGTGATTTGAAGATAGGATTCTTGGAGCAAACCCCTAAGTTTGATCCCGAAGAGAGTGTGCTTGATGCTTGCTTTAATCATGAGGGTGACCCAGAGAGAGTGCTCAAAGCAAAACAAATCTTGACACAGTTGCACATCACCAATATGGAACAACCGATGGGGCAACTCAGTGGTGGGCAGCAAAAGCGTGTGGCACTTGCCAATGTGCTGATTACGGAACCAGATTTCTTGATGCTGGATGAGCCAACCAATCATCTTGACTTGGAAATGATAGAATGGTTGGAGGGGTATCTCAACCGTGGTAATAAGACGATTTTCATGGTTACGCATGATCGCTTCTTCTTGGATAAGGTGTGCAATACAATTCTTGAGCTCGATGATAAGACCATCTATACCTATCGTGGAAATTATGCTTATTATTTGGAAAAACGTCAGGAACGCATGGACAATTTGCGTGCAGAGATCCAGCATTCTAAGAACTTGTATCGCCGTGAACTCGATTGGATGCGACGTCAACCTCAAGCTCGTGGACATAAGGCGAAATATCGCGAGGATGCTTTTTATGAATTAGAGAAGGTGGCCAAACAACGCATCGAAGATCGACAAGTTAGACTGAAGGCTTCTACCGTATATATTGGTTCCAAGATATTTGAGTGCCAATATGTAAGTAAGGCTTTTGAGGATCGAGGTGAAAAGAAAGTGATTCTCGATAAGTTTTATTACAACTTTGCTCGATTTGAAAAGATGGGTATTGTTGGTAACAATGGTACGGGTAAATCTACTTTTATCAAGATGTTGCTAGGTGAAGTACAGCCAGATGAAGGAAAGTTTGATATTGGCGAGACGGTTCGTTTTGGTTATTTCTCTCAGGAAGGTTTGAAGTTTCGTGAGGACCAGAAGGTAATAGATGTTATTACCGATATTGCCGACTATATCGACTTGGGAGGTGGCAAGCACATGACGGCTTCTCAATTCTTGCAATTCTTTCTTTTCACATCGGAGGAACAGCACAATTATGTATATAAGTTGAGTGGTGGTGAGAAACGCAAACTCTATCTCTGTACGGTGCTGATGCGAAATCCTAACTTCTTGGTACTTGATGAGCCTACCAATGATTTGGATATCCAAACCTTGCAAGTGTTGGAGGAGTATTTGCAGGATTTCCCAGGCTGTGTCATCGTGGTGAGCCACGATCGTTATTTCATGGATAAGGTGGTTGACCATCTGTTGGTGTTCAAGGGGGAAGGTGAAATCCAAGACTTCCCAGGCAACTATACGCAATATCGTGAATGGAGCAAACTTCAGCTCAAGGAAGAGACTGACAATGCCAAAGGTGCTGGCAAGCAGAGCATCGCAGGAAAAGGAGATGCTGAGGAAAGTGCTGGTACGGCGAAGCGTGATGCCAATCATGAGAATCGTCGAAAGATGAGCTATAAGGAAAAACGTGAATACGAACAACTTTCAAAAGATATAGAGGCTCTTACTGCCGAACAGAAGAAATTGGAAGAGGAGCTCTGTAGTGGCAATTTGTCGGTTAAAGAGTTGACGGAGAAGAGTAAGCGATTGCCTGAACTCAAGGATGAGTTGGATGAGAAGGAAATGAGATGGCTTGAACTTGCCGAAATCGAAGGCTAAGTTCTTGTTTTCTTTCGGGGGGATCATGTGACACTCTATAATTTTAACAATCAACATTTTAAACAATACAACAGTGGAAATAAAAAAATCAGAATTTACACTCTCGGCTCCACGTGTGAGCATGTGTCCTAAAGACAATAAGGCTGAGTATGCCTTCATTGGTCGAAGTAATGTGGGAAAGTCGAGCCTTATCAATATGCTTTGTCAGCACAAGGGGTTGGCTAAGACTTCTGCCACTCCGGGCAAGACCTTGCTGATAAACCATTTCATCATCAATAATGAATGGTATTTGGTCGATTTGCCTGGCTATGGATTTGCCAAGCGTTCTAAGACGGTGCAGAAGCAGTTGGAGCAAATGATATCTAGTTATATCTTGCAGCGTCCTCAGTTGGCTAATGTCTTTGTACTGATCGATGTGCGCCACGACCAACAAAAGATTGATCGTGAGTTTGTGGATTGGTTGGGTGAGAGTGGTGTGCCTTTCTGCATCGTGTTCACCAAGGCGGATAAACTAGGTCCTGTCAAGGCTCGTATGAATGCAGAGAAATGGATGCATGCTTTGGAGGACAGATGGGAAGAGTTGCCTCCATATTTCATTACAAGTAGTGAAAAGAAAATGGGTCGTGAAGAGGTACTTGACTATATCGACCAAATCAATAAGTCGCTTGCGGAATGAAAGAGATTAAATGGGGATTTATCGGCTGCGGTGAAGTAACCGAGAAGAAGTCGGGTCCTGCGTTCAATGAAGTGGAGGGCTCACAGGTGGTGGCTGTCATGAGTCGAAGTGAGAATAAGGCTCGCGGCTATGCTGAGCGCCACCATATTCGCAGATGGTACACGGATGCACAGGAACTCATAGATGACCCTGACGTGAATGCTATATATATAGCCACGCCTCCGTCTTCACATGCCACCTTTGCCATCATGGCGATGCGAGCGGGCAAACCTGTGTATATAGAAAAGCCATTGGCAGCCAGCTATGGCGATTGCATTCGTATCAATCGTGTGAGCGAACAGACTGGGGTGCCTTGCTTTGTGGCTTATTACCGCCGCTATTTGCCTTATTTCCAAAAGGTGAAGGATATCATTCGTCAGGGAGCGATTGGCAATGTGCTGAATGTGCAAGTGAGATTTTCTGTGCCTCCTCGCGATCTGGACAATCAGCCAGGCAAGGAGATGCCATGGCGATTGCAACCGGATATTGCGGGAGGTGGCTATTTTTATGATTTGGCTCCTCACCAGATAGATCTTTTGCAAGATCTTTTCGGCATCATCATTCGTGCGCATGGCTATCCTGCCAATCGTGCTCATCTCTATCAGGCGGAAGATACGGTTTCGGCTTGTTTCTTCTTTGAGAGTGGTATCACGGGTAGTGGAAGTTGGTGCTTCGTGGGGCATGAGAGTGCCAAGGAGGATTGCATTGAGATTATTGGCGACAAAGGCTCGTTGTCGTTCTCTGTGTTTACGTATGATCCGATACTCTTGATTACGAGCGAGGGTAGGGAAAACATCACGGTTCCCAATCCTCCTTATGTGCAGTTGCCTCTTATCAAGAATGTTATCGAACATTTGCAGGGCATAGATACCTGTACGTGTACCAGCGTGTCGGCTACTCCAACCAACTGGGTGCTCGACCGAGTATTGTGGAAAAATTGATATAGTATAGAAATCGTGAAGGGAAAAGTACTTTTATTGGGATGGTTGCTTTCTCTAGTCTCAGTGTCTGCAGTGGCAAGAGAAGGGGAGGGCTGTATGCCTATGATTCCAGCAAGTACCGACTCTTCGGTGGTGAAAGTACTTTTCAATAGTTCTATGTTCAAGCATAATTCCCAAGATAGTTTGGTGAGGGCGCGCCACAAGAGGACGTTCTTTCATCGAATGGGCAATGTGTTTACCAAATTTTTCCATGAGTTTGACAATATAGATACTACTTATATAGAACCGCAACATTACAACTACACCGTCATGTTGCAAAATACCAACACGTACGAGGAATATACTTTGCTCAATAAAACTGGGCAGAGTATCACCTTTGCGCCTGATGTCTCGTTCCGCTTGGGACCTTATTTGGGATGGCGATGGGTATTCTTGGGCTATACGCTCGACTTGAAACACCTCAGTGCCAAGTCGGAGCATACGAACAAAAAAGAGTTTGATTTGAGTCTCTATAGCAGTATGCTGGGCATTGACCTTTTCTGGCGTCAAACGGGTAATGATTATCACATCCAACGCCTGAACCTAGGGGATAATATTGATACAGCTCCTATGAAGAAGGCGGCTTTCTCGGGATTTCAGTCTAGTATCAAGGGCTTCAATTTGTATTATATCTTCAATCACCGTAAGTTCTCTTATCCTGCAGCCTATTCACAAAGTACAGTGCAGCGAAGAAGTGCGGGGTCGGCTCTTTTGGGAATCGGCTATACTCGCCATACTTTGGAGGTGGATTGGGATCGATTCTCTGACTTGGTGGATAAAAAACTGGGAGCCAATGAGAATGGTGTTGCCAGAGTGGATAGTAGCTTGATATTTGGCAAGGTGAAATATACCGATCTCTCGGTGAGTGGTGGCTATGCTTACAACTGGGTGTTTGCGAAGAATTGGTTGGCGAATGCTTCACTCTCAATAGGGTGTGCTTACAATCAGTCGAATTCTGATACGGAGCATAGCAAGGTGGGAGTGAAAGACTTTAGTTTCAAAAACTTTAATTTTGATGCTATCAGCCGAGTGGGCATTGTGTGGAACAATACAAAATGGTATGTCGGAATGAGTACCATCATTCATTCCTATAATTATAAGAAAGAACAGTTCTCAACCAACAACTCCTTTGGCTCGCTCAACCTTTATGTGGGAGTGAACTTTGGAAGAAAACGAGGACATAAAAAATAAACGGTGAATCGATGAAAACCTTTAAGACAATCGGAGCCTTGCTCTTGGGACTGATGCTAACAGGGCAGGCGAGTGCCGCAACTTATCAGGCTGTGGATAGCTTGAAGATTGTGTCTCTGCTCAAGGAGGCTGCTTGTCAGAAGCAAAAGCCAAAGAGCTGGATGCTATGGTTTGGCAAAAAGTTTGTGGGCGTTCCTTATGTGGGGGGGACGCTTGACAGGGCAACCACGGAAGAGTTAGTTGTCAATACGCGTGAGTTGGATTGTACCACGTATGTGGAGATAGTGACGGCACTTACGATGTGTGCCAAGAAACATGAGACTTCTTTTGCTTCTTTTTGTGAAAATCTGAAACATGTGCGTTATGTGAGTGGCGAGGTGTCATATGTAAAACGCCAGCATTACTTTACAATTTGGATTAACGATAATGTGAAAGAAGGTATTGTGAAGGATATTCAAACCAATCCTCCGTTTACGGGCTTACAACAGATATCCGTGAATTGGATGTCCACTCATCAGCAAAGCTATAAGATGCTTTCTGCCCATCCACAGTGGCTTTCTGGCATCAAAGCTTTGGAACAAAGCGTCAATGGCAAGAAATATCGCTATATCCCAAAATCACAAATAGCCAATAATTCTCTCTTTCGCAAGACCATTCAAGATGGGGATATTATTGTTATTGTGACCAATAAGAAAGGCTTGGACACCACTCATATTGGACTTGCTTCATGGCATCGTGATGGACTTCACTTGTTGAATGCCAGTAGCATTCATAAGAAAGTGATAGACGAACCGATGACGCTCCGTACTTATATGTCGAAGCATCCTGTGCAGATGGGCATCCGAGTATGTCGTGTTTTGGCAGATTAAAATCGGACCGTGTTAACGACGGTTAAATGTTGGTATGTGGGTGCAAGGAAATAGATACTTTTGGGTTTAGTCTTACAGAATATAACCAAAATAGAGAAAATGATGAAAAAGAAAGTATCTACTATCGCCATGGCTGCTATGGCCCTGGCTTTTGCTTCTTGTGGTACAACCCAAAAGGCACAACAGAATTCAACGGCAAAGACAGATATGGAGATAACTCGCAACGAGGATTTGATGGATCCTGGCTATCTCATCCTGAGTGATGCGCAGCGTCAGCTCATTGCACAAAACAACCAGTTTGCACTTCGCCTTTTCGGCCAACTCTCAGGTTTTGATTCCAAGGTGGTGTCTCCAATGAGTGTGACTTACTTGATGGCAATGCTTGCCAATGGGGCTGATGGACAGACTCAGCAGGAGATTCTCAAGACAATAGGTGCTGAAGGAAACTCCTTGGATGATATGAATGCCCTTTACCATTATCTCATGAATTATTGTAAGAAAGCGGATCCATCTACTACGCTCAGTCTGGCCAACTATATCGCTCTCAACCAGAAGTATCAGTTGAAGGCACCTTTTGCCAAGACTCTTTCTGATAGTTATGAGGCGGGCATAGAGAGCCTTGACTTTACCAACTCGAAGACGACAACTCGTATCAATGATTGGTGTAAGAAGCAGACTGATGGGATGATTCCTCGTATCATCGACCAAGTGGATCCTTCTGCCGTGTCATACATCATGAATGCTATCTTCTTCAATGGCTCTTGGACTGACAAGTTTGATAAGAATGAGACGAAGCTAGAGTCTTTCCAAGGTTACACTCGTGACATCAAACGTGTACAGATGATGCATCGCAATGATAAGTACTTCTATTATGCTGACGATACTTATTCGGCTATTGATATGCCTTATGGCAATCGCACCTATCGCATGACGGTGCTGTTGCCTAATGCAGATAAGTCTATCAATGATATGATGAAGCTGGTGAGTGTGGAGGGCTTGCAAGAAATGAATCGCAAGATGGAAAACTGTGTGGTCGATTTGAAAATGCCACGTTTTACCACCGAGATGGAGTTGCCTCTTAATGGTATCATCAGCAAGTTAGGTGCACCTAGCATGTTTACTGGTAGTGCTGATTTCTCTCGTTTTGCCGATGGCAATATGATGGTGTCCAAAATGTTGCAGAAGGCAAAGATTGAGGTGAGTGAAGAGGGGACTAAGGCTGCTGCCGTTACTGCAGCCATCATGACGATGTCTGCATTGCGTCCTGAAGAACCACGCCATGTGGAATTTCATGCCAATCGCCCATTTGTGTATATGATTACAGAGTCTAGCACAGGAGCGATTCTCTTCATGGGACAATTCACTGGAGAATAAAGAAAACTTCTCTCACATGATACCCTATAATATAAATAGGTGAAAGTTTGCAAAGTGACGCTTTGGGCAAGTGTAAATGAAGAAAAATGAACTTTTTTGAAAAATAATTGCTTAAAAATTTGGTGGAATCAAATAAAAGCGTTACCTTTGCAACCGCATTTGAGAAATGATGCTTGTGATTCGGTTATTGAATCCGACTAGGAAGGTTGGGTGAGTGGCTGAAACCACCAGTTTGCTAAACTGACGTGCGGGTT